>NZ_BMJQ01000021.1 GCF_014643535.1 Aliidongia dinghuensis
CGCTCAACCGGCACCTGTGGCTGCTCGACACGATCGTGACCGCCGCCCCGCTCTTGGGCTTGCTCGGCACCATCCTCGGCATCATCGACACGTTCACGGCGCTTGCCCAGTCCGGCATCTCCGACCCATCGGGCGTCAGCGCCGGCATCGGCACGGCGCTGTTCGCAACCGCGCTCGGCATCTCGGTCGCGGTCTACGGGCTCGTCTTCCACAATGCCTTCCACGAGCGCGTGCATCGCATCGGCGACGACATCAAGATCCTCTTGATCCGCGCCGGCACGCACGAGGCCTCGGCCGCCCTCGCCGCGGCCTGAGCGCGAACGTCGGCTTCGGGGGAAGGAAGGTCATGTCGAAGCGCATGAGAACCCGCGGCATCGCCGCCGCGCTGCTGCTCGCGGGGCTGATGGCGGCGCCCACAGCCAAGGCCTGGGGCGTCGCGGGCCACGCCGCGATCGCCGACATCGCAGAGGCGCGGCTCGGTTCGGCGGCCCTCACCCAGGTCAACAACCTGCTGGCGCTCGACCTGCACCAGCACCTGGACGAGGTCGCGTCCTGGGCCGACGAGTATCGCGGTCCCCATCCCGAGACCGGCCCCTGGCACTATGTCGACATCCAGATCGGCGACACGACCTATGATCCGGCACGCGACTGCGCCAACGACGACTGCGTGATCGCGCGCACCGACGCCTTCGTCCGCGTGCTGGCCGACCGGTCGCGGCCAGCCGAGGAGCGGCTGCAGGCGCTAAAGTTCGTCGTTCATTTCGTGGGCGACCTGCATCAGCCGCTGCATGCCGGCGAGAACCACGACCAGGGCGGCAACAAGATCCCGGTCGACTACATGGGCCAGACGATCGCCTACGGCAAATACCGGATGAACCTGCACAGCGTCTGGGACACGGCCGTGATCGAGCGGCGGCTCGACGTGCACGAGGGGCCGTCCGCGCATGGGACCGACCTCAGGCGGGCGGCGGCCGGCCTTGCCGAAGCGCTTAGTGCGGAAATCCGGCCGCAAGACGCGCGCCGCTGGGTGAAGGCACCGTTCGCCCCCGCGGCCTGGGCGCTCGATGCGCACGATCTCGCGCGCGACTATGCCTACCGCGGCATCCTCAAGCCGGGCGAACCGTCGCCGACCGATGCAATGATGCTCGGTGCCGACTACGACACCATGGCCTGGGCCATCGTCCAGCTGCAGCTGGAACGCGCTGGCGTACGACTCGCCGCCGTACTGAACCGGGCGCTGAAGTAACGCGCCGACCGGCCTAAAGCTTCGAAATCTCAGGAAATTAGCCGCCCACCCGGGCGGCTTTTTCATTTGCCGGGCGACATGCAGGCGCACTGCGGCCGCCACGCGCCTTGACGGCGCGCTCGACCTCATGATCTTATATCGGAATAAGAACATATGTTCGCATTCCGATCAAATGGAAACTGCGTGGGGGTGGAAGCCGCATGACGGAAAATCCGAAGAACGTCGTCTATTCGGTGGCGAAGGCGTTTTCGGTCCTGCGCGCGTTCGGGCCGGACCTGCCCGAGCTGACCGTGACCGAGGTGGCGGGACGCGCCGAGCTCGATCGCGGCACGGCCTTTCGGCTGGTCCACACGCTGGTCCAGCTGGGCTATCTCGCGGCGGTGCCGCAGAGCCGCCGCTTCCGCCTGACGCTCAAATGCCTCGAACTCGGCTACACGCCGCTCGCGCGTGCCGACCTCAAGATCCTGTCCCGCCCGCTGCTGCGCGAACTCGTGCCGGAGGTGGCGGACGCGGCCTCGCTTGGCATGCTGAACGATTGCGACGTGGTCTATGTCGAACGCGTCCAGGGCGAGGTGTCGCGCAGCGCGCTCGACCGGCGCGTCGGCAGCCGGACCGGCGCCTATGCCACGGCGCTCGGCCACGCCATCCTCGCCCATCTGCCTTATGAGAAGCAGATCGAAGTGCTCGAGCGCAGCGAGCGCGTGAAGCTGTCGGAACACACGCTCGTCGATATCGACCAGCTGACGGCGCGCCTCAGCCAGGTGCGCGAGCAGGGCTACGCGACCTCCGACGGCGAGAACGCCTATGGGCTGCGCACGGTCGCCGCCGCGATCTTCGACATCGACGGCCAGCCGATCGCCGGCATCAGCGCCACGATCCGCACCGAGCGGATGGCGATGGCGCCGTTCGTGGCCGAGGCCGCCCCCCATGTCCGGCGCATCGCCGCTGAACTCACCGAGGCCGTGCGCCTGTCCTTCGGGGCGATCGCGCAATACGGCCGCTGACCCTGAACCGAGCGAGACCAATGTGACCAGCCTCCCAATCAACCAGTTCAAGCACAACCTTGGCCGGCAGCAGCAGATCGGCCTGTTCTCGACGCTCGCAAGCCCGCTCCTGGCCGAGCTGTTCGCCCGCTGCGGCTTCGACTGGATCCTGATCGACACCGAGCATTCGCCGAACGAGCTGCCCGACGTCGTCGACCATCTGCGCGCGATCAGCGCGCTCGGCGTCTCGCCGATCGTCCGGCCCGCCTGGTCCGACATGGTGCTGGTCAAGCGCGTGCTCGACGCCGGCGCCCAGACCCTGTTGTTTCCCTATGTCCAGAACGCGGATGAGGCGAAGCGCGCGGTCTCCTACACCCGCTACCCGCCCTCGGGCGTGCGCGGCGTGTCGGGCAGCTCTCGCGCCGCCGGCTTCGGCCTGATCCCGAACTACCTGACGCGCGTCGAGGCCGAACTCGCCGTCATCGTCCAGATCGAGACGGCCGAAGCCTTGGGCGAGCTCGAGGCGATCGCCGATGTCGACGGCGTCGATGCGGTCTTCATCGGCCCGGCCGACCTCGCGGCCTCGCTGGGCCACCTTGGCGATACCCAGCATCCGGACGTGCAGGCGGCGATCGACGACGGCTTCCGGCGCCTGAAGCGGATCGGCAAGCCCGCGGGCTATCTCACCACGAACGAGGCCGAGGCCGCGCGCCGGATCGCCGACGGCGTCGATTTCGTCGGCATCGGCACGGACACCTCGATCATCACCCGGGCCGCGACCGCGCTCACCGCCAAGATGCGCGCCTGATGCCCCGCCGCCAGTTCCTGCAGGTATGCCATGGCTGATCTCACCACCCCGATCGAACTCCAGCGCCCGCCGGTCGTGAAGTTCGGCCCCGGCACGGCGCCCGAAGTCGGCGCCTTTGCCGCGGCGCACGGCTACCGGCGCACCCTGGTCGTCGCCGACGCGTTCAATGCCGGCCGTACCGCGCTGCTCGGCCTCGGCGGCGAGATCGCCGTGTTCGGCCGCGTCGTGCCCGAGCCGGACACGGAAAATCTCGACGCGGCGCTGGCCGAGGCCGCCCGCTTCGAGCCTGACCTGGTCGTGGGCTTCGGCGGCGGCAGCGCCATGGACCTGGCGAAGCTGGTGGCCGTACTGCACGACGGCCATCAGACCTTGGCCGAGGTGGTGGGGCCGGAACGGGTCGCCGGCCGGCGGGTCGGGCTCCTCCAGGTGCCGACGACCGCCGGCACCGGCAGCGAGGCCGGCACCCGCGCGCTGGTGACCGATCCGAGGACCAGCGCCAAGCTCGCCGTGCAGAGCCGCTTCATGCTGGCGGACCTGGCGGTGGTCGATCCGGACCTGACCCTGACCGTGCCGCCGCAGGTGACGGCCGAGACCGGCATCGACGCGCTTGCCCATTGCGTCGAGGCCTATACCAACCGCAAGGCGCATCCGCTGGTCGATATCCATGCGCTTGAGGGCATCCGGCTGGTCGGCCGTTACCTCAAGCGCGCGGTCGCGAACGGCGCCGACCGCGAGGCGCGCGCCGGCCTGGCGCTGGCTTCGCTCTACGGCGGCTATTGCCTGGGACCGGTCAATACTGCCGCCGGCCATGCGGTGGCTTATCCGCTCGGCACCCGCCACCACATCGCCCATGGCGCCGCCAATGCGGTGATCTTCCCGCATGTGCTCGCGTTCAACGCCCCGGCCGTACCGGAGCGGACGGCGACGATCCTAGAAGCGCTGGGTCTCGCCGCAACGGACGAGCCTGACCAGGTCCTGGCACAGGCCTATGGCTTCTGCATCGACCTCGGCATCGAGATGCGCATGGCGCGGCGCGGCGTGCCCGAGACGGACCTCGCCACGATGGCGGACGAGGCGATCACCATCCGGCGGCTGCTCGACAACAATCCGCGCGATCTCGCGCGCGACGACATTCTGGCGCTCTACCGCGCCGCCTTCTGACCGGGGCGGCGCGCACCACCCATGCCTCGCCCAAGGGCATGGGGCGGAAAAATCAAAGAACGTAGGGAAGGAAGAGGCCTATGAACGCGTTCGACGCGGTCGACACCACGATCATCGTGGCGATGATCGTCGCCTATATCCTCGGCACCGGCTGGCTGACGCTCCGGCTGCGCAGCAAGACCAACGACCAGTTCATGGTCGCCTCGCGCGCCATGCCGGCGGCCGTGGTCGGCGTGCTGCTGATGTCGGAATTCATCGGTGCCAAATCGACCGTCGGCACGGCGCAGGAGGCGTTCAACACCGGCTTCGCCGCTTCCTGGTCGGTCGCCGCCGCCTCGATCGGCTTCCTGCTGTTCGGCCTGTTCTTCGTCCGCAAGGTCTATGGCTCGGGCGAATACACGATCTCGGCCGCGATCGCGCAGAAATACGGCAAGTCGACCATGCTGACCGTGTCGCTGGTCATGATCTACGCGCTGTTCCTGGTCAATGTCGGCAATTACATCAGCGGGGCCGCGGCGCTCGCGACCGTGCTCAAGGTGAACATGCCGGTCGCCATGGCCATCATCGGCATCGTCAGCACGTTCTATTTCACCTTCGGCGGCTTGAAGGGCATCGCCTATGTGACGGTGCTGCACAGCGTGATCAAGCTTGTCGGCATCGCGCTCATCGTCGGCGTGGCGCTCACGATGACCCATGGCATCCAGCCGATGGTGACGGCACTCCCCGCGCATTACTTCAGCTGGGACGGCAAGATCGGCGCCGCGACGATCATCGCCTGGATCATCGGCACGGTCGGCGCCATCTTCTCGACCCAGTTCATCATCCAGGCGATCTCGTCCAACCGCAACGCGACCGACGCGCGCCGCTCCTGCTTCATCGCGGCCGGGCTCTGCCTGCCGGTCGGCCTGGCCCTGGGCCTGATCGGCGTCGCGGCCAAGTTCCTGTTCCCGGCGCAGAACAGCCTCTATGCGCTGCCGATCTTCCTGCAGCACATGAACCCGTTCTGGGCCGGCCTCGTCGCGACCTCGCTCGTCGCCTCGGTGTTCGTCAGCGTCAGCACGGTGGCGCTCGCCATCGCCTCGCTCATCATCCGCGACTTCTACGTGCCCTACGGCCGGCCGACGCCGGAGCGGCAGCTGCAGGTGACGCGCCTGCTCTCGGTCGTGATCGGGCTTTTGCCGCTCGTCTTCGTCTTCTTCCTGCCGGAGATCCTGAAGCTGTCGTTCTTCACCCGGGCGATCCGGCTCTCGATCTCGATCGTGGCGCTGGTGGGATTCTACCTGCCGCTGTTCAAGACCGACCGGGGCGCCACGCTCGGCCTCATCGCGTCCGCCGTCGCGACGACGCTCTGGTACGCCTGGAACAATCCCTATGGCATCGACAACATGTATGTGGCGATCGTGACGCCCATCGCCGTGATCGCGATCGAGCGCGGCATCTCGGCGCTGCTGCCGGGGCGCGCCGGATCGAGCCTCGCCGTGCCGCACGGAGAACGCCGATGAGCGCCGTCGCCGCCCGCCCCGCCCTGCGGCTCGACGGCATCATCCGGCCGGCGGCTGGCGATCCGGTCCGGACCGACGCGTTCCTGCCGTCGCCTGCCGTGCAGAATCACGCGGCCAACCTGATGGTGCTCGGCAACGGCGATCTCGCCTGCGTCTGGTTCGGCGGCACGCAGGAAGGCATTCCCGATATCTCGATCTATTTCTCGCGCCTCGCCGCCGGAGCCGATACCTGGTCCCCGGCCGAGCGGCTGTCGGACGACCCGACCCGGTCGGAGCAGAACCCGGTGCTGTTCCTGGCCCCCGACGGCCGGCTGTGGCTGCTCTATACCTCGCAGCGCTCCGGCAACCAGGACACCTCGATCGTCAAGTTCCGCATCTCCGACGACCATGGGCGGAGCTGGGGGCCGGTCGGCACGCTGATCGACGAGCCCGGCACGTTCATCCGCCAGCCGATCACGGTGCTCGAAAACGGCGACTGGCTCCTGCCGGTGTTCCTGTGCCGCACGCGACCGGGCGAGAAATGGGTCGGCGACGACGACGTGAGCGCGGTCAAGATCTCGAGCGATCAGGGCCGGACCTGGAGCCACCACGAGGTGCCGGGCAGTCTCGGCGCCGTCCACATGAACATCGTGCCGCTCGGCGACGGCACGCTCTTGGCGCTCTATCGCAGCCGCTGGGCGGATCGGATCCACCTGAGCCGGTCGTCCGACGGCGGCCGCAGCTGGAGCGCGCCCGAGCCGACGGAGCTCCCCAACAACAATTCCTCGATCCAGGTGACCCGGCTCGCCAACGGTCATCTGGCGCTGGCCTACAACCACATGTGCGCCGAATGGGCGCCGGAACGGCGGCAGTCGCTCTATGACGAGATCGAGGACGACGAGCCCACCGCCGCAGCGCCCGCCTCGGCAGCACCGCGTCCGGCCGGCCGCACCGCGTTCTGGGGGGCACCCCGCGCGCCGATGACGGTGGCGCTCTCGGAGGACGGCGGCCGGACCTGGCCGATCCGCCGCGACATCGAGCTCGGCGACGGCTATTGCATGACCAACAATTCGCGTGATGGGCTCAACCGCGAGCTCTCCTACCCGTCGATCCGCGAGGGCGCCGATGGCGCATTGCACGTCGCCTTCACCTATCACCGCCAGGCGATCAAGCACGTGCGCATCGACGAGGCCTGGATTCGGGCGGGCGGGCCCGCGTCAGATTAGCGGCCGAACGAGCCGAACTTGTTCTTCGAGATCGAGGTCGCCGCGACCTGGACATGCTGGGCGAGTTCGGCCGAGGCCCGCTCCAGCGTCCAGCGCGTGGTCGGCACGGAGATATTGATCGCGGCCACGGCGCGGCCGTGCTCGTCCGTGATTGCGGCCGCGACCGAGACGTCGCCCATGACCGTCTCGTTCGCAACCGCGGCGTAGCCGGTCTGCGCTGCCGTCTCGACCCGCTTCATGAGCGTGGCCGGATCGAGCTGGGTGAACGGCGTGATCGCCTCGAGCCGCGTCTGCCGGAGCAAGCCCTCGCGCTCCTCGACCGACAGGCGCGACAGGATCGCCGTGCCGGATGCGGTGAAGAAGGCCGGCAAGCGGCTGCCGACGACGATGTCGACGTTGAAGAGATGCTGGCCCGGGAAGCGGGCGACGAACACGATCTCCGGTCCGTCGAGCTCATGCAGGTTCGTCGTCTCGCCGAGCGACCGGCTGATCTCGAGCAGGTAGGGCGAGGCCTTCTCGATCAGCTCGTTCGCCCGGATGTAGCTGTAGGAGAAGTTGAGCACCTTGGAGGTCAGCGCATAGGTCAGCGTGCCGGCGACGCGGCGGACGTAGCCGAGCTCGACCAGGGTGTGGACGATGCGCTGCGTCGCACTGCGGTCGAGCTCGGCCGCGCGCGCGATGTCGGCCAAGGTCATGGCACGCTGCGGCCCCTCGAACACGTGGAGCACCTGGAAGGTCTTCGCGGTCGACCCGATGAACAGCGACGATCGCTCGCGCCCCTTGCTCTTGTCCGGCGCTTTCGCGACCTCGTGCGCTTTCTCGTGCGGATCCATCAAACCCCTCGGTCGGCGTTCCCCGCCGCTCATAAGCCCCTCTTTCAGCAGAATTATTCCGAAATCGCCAGCTGCCGCTTGAGCTCGGCGCGCAATTCCTCGACGAGCGACGGCGCCGGCGGCACGAGCGGGGCCAGCAACCGCGGCGCGTCGACGCCAACCAGATCCATGACCGCCTTCATCGGGCCGGGATTGGTCTCGGCAAACGCCATGTTCATGAGCGGGATGAGGCGGCGATGGGCGGCGAGCGCCTCCTGGGTTCGGCCGGCGGCAGCCAGGTCGAAGATCTGGCGCCAGGCCTTGGGCAGCAGGTTGGCGGTCACCACGATGCCACCCTTGGCGCCCGCCGCCACATGCAGCGGAAACAGGCTGTCCTCGCCGCTCAACACCGTGAAGCGCTCGTCGACACCCGCGACCACCTGCAGGAAATGGTACATGTCGGTGTTGCAAGCCTTCATGCCGATGATGTTCTCGTGCCGCGACAGCTCATGCAGCACGGCGGGCGAGACTGCGATGCGCGTGCGGTACGGGATCTCGTAGATCAGCACCGGCACCGGCGAGGCGTCGGCGTAGCGCAGGAAATAGTCGCGGACGCCGGCCTGGGTCGGGTTCGTGTAATAGGGCGTGATCACCAGGAGCGCGTCGGCGCCGGCCGCCGCGAACTCCTTGCCCGCCTGAAGCGCATCATGGAAGCCGGTGTCGAGCACGCCGGCCACAACTGGCCCGCGGCCCGCCATCGCCTCAGCGCTGAGCTCGACGGTGCGGATGCGCTCGGCGCGGGCGAGCGCGCCATATTCGCCGGTGCCGCCCAAGGGCACGACACCGTCGATGCCTTGGCGCAGCAGCCAGGCGAAGAGCGCACCCAGTGCCTTGTCGTCGACGGTGTCGTCGGCCCGGACGGGCGTCGGGATGGCGGGCAGGATGCCTTGGAGGCGGTCGGCGGTCAGCATGGAGATCTCTTTCGGCCGTGAATGGGGAAGCTACCGGGTGGCAGCGGCGCGGCGGCGGAGCCGCTCGGCGGTGAAGATGAGGGCGGCGATGAACAGGAAGAGGCAGGTCGAGACCGCCGCGATGGTCGGCGAGACCTGCAGCGTCACCTCGTCCCAGAACTGCTTCGGCAGGGTGGCGGTGAGGCCGCCCGAGGCGAAGAGCGCGATAGTGAGCTCGTCGAATGAGGTCGCGAACGCGAACAGGAACGACGACAGCATGCCGGCGCCGAGGATCGGGAAGGTGACATGGCGCAAGGTCGCAGCCGGCCGGGCGCCGAGGCTCTGGGCGGCGAGGTCGAGGCGCGTGTCGTAATTGCGCAAGACCGCCATCATGGTCATGACGACATAGGGCACCGCCACGACCGTATGAGCGAAGGCAAGGCCGACCGCACTGCCGACGAGCCCGACGCGCGCGAACAGGAAGAAGATGCCGACGGCGAGGATCATGCGCGGCACCACGATCGGCGACAGCACGAATGCCAAGATCAGCCCCTTGCCGCGCATCTCGTGGCGCACGAGCAGGAAGGCGACCGGCGTGCCGATCAGCATGGAGAGCACGCCGGTGCCGAGCCCGACGAGCAGCGAGCGCGTCACCGCCTGCATCCAGACTGGCGAGTGGAACACGTCCGTGTACCAATGGAGCGTGAAGCCCTGCGGCGGCCAGACGAGCCCGTTGCTGCCGAACGACAGCGGGATCATCAGGAACGCGGGCACGCTCAAGATGAACAGCACCAGCCCGACGAAGCCGCGGAGCCAGGGCGACGGCTGGCCCGAGGCATCCCGGCGCCGCCGCCTCGGCAAAAGGGCGATCAGCCGGTCGCTCGCCCGCCCGAGCAGGGTCAGCACCAGGTCACCGGCCGCCCGGCCGACAGCGCTGCCATTCTTGCCGGCCTTACGCGGGCTGCCCGCACCGGTCATGGTCGAGAGCCCGAGCACCCGGTCGTAGAGCACGAAGACGACGAGCACGACGGCGAGCAGCAGCACCGAGATGGCGCCGGCGAAGCCCCAGTTCAGCGTCTGCTGGATCTGGTCGATGATGAGCTGGGTGATCATCGTCTCGTGCCGGCCGCCGAGCAGCGCCGGCACGATGAAGAAGCCGATAGCGGTGACGAACACCATGATCGCCGCCGCCGCGACACCGGGCAGCGACAGCGGGAAATAGATCTTCCAGAACGCGGTGCCGGGCCGGGCGCCGAGCGTGGACGCGGCCTTGAGCAGGTTGCGGTCGATGTTCTCCATGACCGACAGCAGGGTCAGCACGGCCAAGGGCAGCAGCGCATGGACCATGCCGACCAGCACACTGCCGAAATTGAACAGCAGGCTCGCCGGCCGGTCGATCAGCCCGAGCGCCAGCAGCAGCTTGTTGATGACGCCGTTGCGGCCCAGGAGCACGACCCAGGCGAAGGCACGTACCAGGAAGCTGGTCCAGAACGACAGCAGCACCCAGAACAGGAGCGCCGCCTTGCGCTCCTTGCCGACCATCGAGATCAGATAAGCGACCGGATAGGCGGCCACGACCGCCAAGAACGTCGTCGCGGCCGAGATCTTGAGCGTGATCAGCAGCACGTCGATATAGACCGACGAGGCGAACAGCTGCCGATACTGGGCCAGGCTGAAGGCGCCGTCGCGATAGACGCTCAAGAGCAGCAGCTGGCCGACCGGATAGACCAGCAGGGTCACGAGCAGCAGCACGAGCGGCGCCGCCATCAGCAGGCGGGCCCGCGTGGTCTTGCGCCGGGCCGCCCGTGCCGGCAGCGAGAGCGTGCTCATGCCAGGCTCGCGCCGTCGGCGATGACGACCGCGTCGCCGGCTGCCCAGTCGAGCGCCAGTACCTGGCCGATCGCGTAGCGCGCCGCCCCCGGCCGAGTCGGGTAGGCGGCGACGAGCGGCGGCATGCCGTCGATGAGCGGCGCCATGTAGAGCTTGGTCAGGCTACCGCTCACCATCACGTCGGTGAGGCGCCCGGTCAGGCTCTGCGTCTCGGCGGTGGCGGGGCCGACCGAGACGTTCTGCGGCCGCACCATGACCTTGACGGCGCGGCCGGCGACAGCGGCATCGCCCTCGCCCACCGCGCGCACGGTCGGGCCGGCGCCGGCCAGCGCCACATCGAGGCCGCCGGGCGAGGCGCTCATGACCCGGCCGGGCAGCAGGTTCGATTCACCGAGAAAGTCGGCGACGAACAGCGAGCTCGGCCGGAAATAGAGATCATCGGGCGTGCCCAGCTGCTCGATCCGGCCGCCGTTCATCAGGCAGATCCGGTCCGACATGGTCATCGCCTCTTCCTGGTCGTGCGTGACATAGACGATGGTCGTGCCGAGCTCGCGATGGATGCGCTTGATCTCGAGCTGCATCTGGTCGCGCAGCTTCTTGTCGAGCGCGCCCAGGGGCTCGTCCATCAGGATGATCGACGGCTGGTAGACGAAGCAGCGGGCGAGCGCGATGCGCTGCTGCTGCCCACCCGAGAGCTCGCGCGGGAAGCGCTTCGCCACATGGGGCAGCCGCACCAGTTCGAGCGCATCCACCGCGCGCTTGCGCGCCGTGGCGCCGTCGACGTTCCGCATCTTCAAGGGGAACGCGATGTTCTCCTCGATCGTCATGTGCGGGAACAGCGCATAGTTCTGGAACACCATGCCGATGTCGCGCTCGTAGGGCGCGCTGTAGGTGATGTCCTCGTCGCCCAGCAGGATCCGGCCCTCGTCGGGCTGGGTGAGCCCCGCGATCAGGCTGAGCAGCGTCGTCTTGCCCGAGCCCGACGGCCCCAGCAGCGTCAGGAACTCGCCGGCCGGCACTTCGAGCTCGG
The DNA here is from genome assembly GCF_014643535.1 of Aliidongia dinghuensis. Taxonomy (NCBI): domain Bacteria; kingdom Pseudomonadati; phylum Pseudomonadota; class Alphaproteobacteria; order Rhodospirillales; family Dongiaceae; genus Aliidongia; species Aliidongia dinghuensis. The sequence continues at coordinate 11,528 of NZ_BMJQ01000021.1, forward strand.
TCGGCGCCAGCGCCACGAAATCGCCGTAGCGCTTCACTAGGCCGGATATGCGCAGGGTAGCAGAGGGCATGGGCGGACTCGGGAGAACGGCGAAGGCAGGCCGGTTGCGGCGCGCCTTCGCGGGTTGACGAGGGGCCGTTACTTCAGGATCCAGCCGTTGTAGCGCTCGATCACCGCCTGCTGGTTGTCGAGCCAGAACTTGGCGTCGATCTTGAGCCCGCTCTTGATGTTGTCCGGATATGAGGGGCAGTTCTTCGCGATCTCGGGCTTCACGTAGTTGAACGCCTCGGGCTGGGTCATGCCGGCCGGGAAATATTCCGTGAGGGCCGCCTGGCGCTTCGGGTCGGACGCGAACTTGATGAACTCGCGGCAGGCGTCGGCATTAGGCGTGCCGGCGAGGATCGACCAATTGTCGCCGCCCCAGACGCCCTGGTTCCACACGATCTCGACCGGCGCGCCTGCCGCCTGGGCCGATTGCGCGCGCGACACCCAGGTCGCGACCATGTCGACCTCGCCCGAGGTCAGGAACTGCTCGACCTGGGCGCCGCTCGTCCACCACACGTCGACGTCCGGCTTCACCTTGTCGAGCTTCGCGAACGCCCGGTCGACATCGCACGGATAGACGCTCGCGGTCGGCACGCCGTCGGCCATCAGCGCCTCCTCGATCGTGTCGAACGGGTGCTTGCGCAGGCTGCGCCGGCCGGGACACGCCTTGGCGTCATAGAGATCGGCCCAGGATTGCGGCGCCTTCTTGCCCTTGAACGCGTCCGTACGATAGGCCAGCACCGTCGAATAGACGTTCGTGCCGACGCCGTACGGGTTCATATATTGCTGCGGGATCTTGGCGATGGTCGGGTCGGCCTCGAGCCCGTGCTTTTCCAGATAGATCTTGCCGCCGCTGGTCAGGATGGCGATGGCCGGCCAGCTGATCTTGGCCATGTCCCAGGTATAGGCGCCGCTGTCGACCATGCTCTTGATCTGCGCGGTGGGCTCGGCGTTCGCCTGCACGCCCACGACCTCGATGCCGGTCGCCTCCGTGAACGGGCGATAGAACACGGCGCCATAGGCCTTGGTATAGATGCCGCCGTCGTCGCGCACGACGATGCGCTTGCCCTGCGCCCGCGCCGGGCTCCAGATCGCCGGCATGGCAAGCGCGCCCGCAGCACCGACGAGGACGCTTCGACGGGTGAGGCCGGGGCGGGTGAGGCCGGTCTTCGAAAGATCACTCATGTCGTTCCCCTCTTTGGCTGCGGTGGTGGTGGTCGGCATCAGGCCGTGGGATCGGGCGGCAGCAGCCGGCCGGGATTGAACAGGCCGGCAGGATCGAAAGCTCGCTTCACGGCCTGCATGAGCATGAGCTCGACCGGCGGCTTGTAGCGCGCCATCTCGCCGACCAGCGTCTGACCGACGCCGTGTTCGGCGCTGAAGGTGCCGCCGAACCGGGCGGCCGTATCGTTGACCGCTTGGCGGATGCGCCGCGCCATCTGGTCCCGCTCGGCGAGGCCGTTCCAGGCCGGGAACGAGAAGAACGGAATGAAATGCACGTTGCCGTCGCCCATGTGGGCGACGATGACGACCGGCAGGTCCGGCACGATCGCGTGCACGGCGGCGGTCGCAGCCTCGATGAAAGCCGGGACCGCGGAAACCGGGACGGCCGTGTCGGACGTCAAGCCCACGCCGCCCTTCTTGTTCGCCTCTGACACGCTGTGACGGAATTCCCAGAAGGCGGCGCGCTGTGCGCCGCTTGCGGCCACGACCGCGTCGATCACCAGGCCGGCCTCAAGCGCCGAGGCGAGTGCCGCCTCGAGCCGTGCCTCGAGTTCCGCCGCGTCGCCTGAATCCGACAGCTCGACCAGCACATGCCAGGCGGCCGGATCGGCGACCGGACAGCGCCGGCCCGGCACATGCTCCAGCACCAGGCGGATCTGGTTCTCGTCCAGCAGCTCGAAGGCGGAAAGCCGCGGACCGCAGGTCGCCTGCATGATGCCCAAAAGATCGAGCGCCGCCTCAGGGTTCCTGACCGAGAGCCAGGCCATCGCTTGCGCCGTCGGCAGCGGATGCAGCTTGAGCACGGCGCCGGTCACGATGCCGAGCGTGCCTTCCGAGCCGATGAACAGGTGCTTCAGGTCGTAGCCGGTGTTGTTCTTGCGCAGCGCGGTGAGCCCGTCCCAGATCGTGCCGTCCGGCAGCACGACCTCGAGGCCCAGCACATTGTCCCGCGTATTGCCGTAGCGCAGCACGCCCGTGCCGCCGGCATTGGTCGCGATATTGCCGCCGATCTGGCACGAGCCTTCGGCGCCGAGGCTGACCGGATAGAGCCGCCCCGCCTCGACCGCCGCCTGCTGCACCGCGGCCAGCACGCAGCCGGCATCGACCGTGATCGTGTTGTTCCTGGGATCGATCCCGCGGATGCGGCGCAGGCGCTGCAGTGCCACCACGACCGGCGGAACACCGTCCGCGGCCGGCACAGCGCCGCCGCTCAAGCTCGTGTTGCCGCCCTGCGCCAGGATCGGCACGCCGTGGCGCGTGCAGGCGCGCACGACCAGCGACACCTCTTCGGTCGTGGACGGCAGCACCACCGCCGTGAGCGGCCCGCGATAGCGGCCGCGCCAATCTTCGACATAGGCCGCGACATCCGAGGGACCTGTCAGCACGGCGCCGGCCCCAAGCGCTTGGCTCAGCTCATCGATCAGCTGCGGCATCGAGATCATCGCCCTTGCTATTAATTACAATGCGATTACTTCGATTATAATAAGATAAAAGAAGGCGCCTATCAAGCCGATCGTTTCACGAAACGGCAAAGATAGACGACCCTCTTCCCCGTCATCCCCGCGAGAGGCGGGGATGACGGAGATGGAACTAAGCCACCCGCCGCACGATGCGCCCGCGGGTTTCCTCGGGCCGCGCGATGCCGAGGAAGGTCATCGCCAGGTCGATCTCGGTCCTGAGCATGGCGAGCAGGCCGTCGGCGCCGGCCTCGCCGCCGGCGGCGAGGCCCCAGAGCGGCGCGCGGCCGAGCATCACCGCCTTCGCTCCGAGCGCCACGTATTTGAGCACGTCCGAGCCGCGCCGGGCGCCGCTGTCGGCCAGCACCTCGATCCGGTTGCCGACCGCCTCGGCGATCGCCGGCAGCACGTCCGCGGACGGTGGAGCGACATCGAGATTGCGCCCGCCGTGCGCCGAGACGACGACGCCGTCGAGGCCGACATCCGCCGCCCGGATGGCATCCGCCACCGCCAGCACGCCCTTCAGCAGGATCTGGCCCGGCCAGCGCCGGCGCAACTCGCTGAGGTCGTCCCAGTTCAGGAGATTTTCGAGCGCGACGGCCCGGTGGATCTGCGCCCGCGTCACGGAGTTGCGGAACTCCGCCGGGTAGTGGCCGTAGCTCGGCATGCCCGTGGTCGCGAGGTAGCGCAGCAGCACGCTCGCGAACCAGCGCGGATGCTCAAGCACGTCGAGCACCGCCCGCGTCGAATAGCTGAACGGCACGCCGAAGCCGTTGCGCTTGTTGTACTCGCGGTTCGGGCCGACCGGCGTATCTGCGGTGACGACCAGGGTCGTGACGCCGCAAGCGCGCACCCGGTCGAGCAGCCGGTAGCTGAGCTCCCGGTCCTTCCACAGATAGAGTTGGAACCAGACCGTGGCGTCGGGAGCGCCGGCGCGCACCTCCTCGATGGTGGTCACCGACTGGGTCGAAATGCAGAACGGGATGCGCTGCCGGGCCGCGGCGCGGGCGAGCTTGACCTCGCCGTCATGGGCGACGAGCCCGGCAAGCGCGGTCGGCGCGATCACCATCGGCAGGCCGATCGACTGCCCGAGCACCGTGGTCGCGAGTTCGCGCGCCGGATGGCCCGCCAGCACCGACGGCGTCAGATAAAGGTCGTCGAGCGCCCGGCGCAGATTGGCGAGCGCCAGCTCGTCCTCCGTGCCGCGGTCGATGTACTCGAACAGGCCGCGCGGCAGGAAGCGCCGGGCGGCCTCGCGATAGTCGGCGGTGTTGAGCAGCCGCGCCATGGGCAAGTCCTGTTCAGGTTCCGCCGAGGAGCAGGCGCCGGGGTGCCGTGGTCAGCCGCCGGCCGCCGGCGGGCTCGACGACGACCGTCTCGCTGATGCCGATGCCGCCGGCCGAGGCATACATATGGAACACCATGCCGGCCTCGAGCCGCCAGTCGGCGTTCGGCCGGAAGGCGTAGGAGAAGTCGCTGGTGCGCGGCGTGCGGGCGTAGAGGCCGAGCGTATAGCCCGTGACATTGTCGTAGCGTGCCCGCAGCCCCTCGGCGAGCACGGCCTCGCGCAGCAGCGCATCGACCTCGGCAGCCGCAGTACCCGGCTTCATGGCGGCGATCTGCCGGTCCTGCAGCTGGATCAGCCGCTCCGCGATCCGGCCGACGCCGCGCCGGTCGGCGCCGACAAGGATCGGCCGCATCAGCCGGGCGCCGTAATTCGCGACCTTGGGAATAAGCTCGACATGGAGCACGTCGCCCTCGCCAAGCGCCTCGGTGCCGAGGGCGCCATGCAGGAACTCGTTGTCGCCGGCGCCCCGCACGATCGGCCCGACGTCGCCGATATCGGCGCCGAGCCGCAGGAATTCGGCGGCGGCGACGGCCGAGGCCTCGCGCGGCGTGATGCCGGGCCGGGCCTGGCACCGCACCGCCTCCATGGCGCTGTCCGCAATCGCCGCGGCTTGAGCGAGCACGGCCAGCTCGGCCGGCGACTTGACCCGGCGCAGCCGGTCGCTCAAGCCCGAGAGATCGACGAAGCGCGCCGCCGGCAGCAACGCCTGCAGCCGATCGCGCGTATGGGCCGAGAAGCCGTAGGAGTTGAAGTCGGCGCCGATCCGCGCGCGGGCCAGCCCGCGCGCCGCGATCGTCTCCGCGATCACGCCATGCGGGTCGGCCGTGTCGACGAATCCCACGATGTCGCGGAGCCAGGTCTTGCGCCGGCACGGATCCTCGTCGAGCGCGCGCAGCACGAACCAGGGCTCGCCCTCGAGCGGCAGCAGGGCGGCCCGGTACATGGTCTCCGACACGGTATAGCCGGTGAGCCAGGCGAGGAGCTCGCCATGGTCGACGAGCAGCAGGTCGGCGCCGGCCGCCGCCATGGCGGCGCGCGCCTCGACGACCCGGCGCGCGAACTCCTCCGCGCCGAACATCAGGCGATTTCGCAGATGTCGAGGATCGCCAGCATGTAGATGCGGATCATGTCGAGATAGTCGGGGATGTCGACCCGCTCGTCTGGCATGGTGTTGTAGCGGCCGCCCGGGCCGCACACGATGCCCTCCATGCCGAGCTCCTTGTAGAAATGGCCGGCGTCGGTGCCGAAGTAGCAGCAGGGGGCGATGGCGCCGGTCGGCTGGGCCTGCCCGCGGACCTTCTGGTAGGCCGCGTTGACGGTACGGACGATGCGGGCGTCCTTCGCGACCTCGAACGCCGGCATCAGCGGCCGGCCGTCGACATGCTCGGCCTTGACCGTCGCCTTCAGGCCCGGGAAGCGGGCCTCGAGCTGGTCCAGCGCCTGACGCAGATCGGCGATGGCCTCAGCCTCGGTCTGGCCCGGCGCATAGCGGCCCGAGCCCTTGAGGCGTACGAAGTCAGCGACCTGCGGCGGCCGCCATTCATGGAGATCCTTACCCAAGGCCCCATGCATGACGCCGACATGGACGCGGTTGATCGAGCGGTGCTCGTCGGTCGGCGCACCGCTGAACACCATGCCGTTGAGCCGTGGGATCAGGTCGCACGCGGCAAGGATGGCGTCGACCGCCTGCTCGCGCTTCGAGAGATGGCGGGTGATGCCGGTCAGCTCGATGATGAAGGTGAAGGCCGCCGCATGCATGGTCAGCGCCTGCAGGTCGGTCGGCTCGCTGTTGATGAAATAGTCGGCGCGCACGCCCTGGCGGATCGCAGCCAGCGTGCCGACGCCGCCCTGCAGCTCGCCCACCACATAGGTCAGCACCACGTCGCCCTTGAGCTTCACCCCGGCGTCGATCAGCGTCTTTACCGCGCAGAAATAGGCGGCGTCGCCGGCCTTCATGTTCGAGACGCCGATGCCGTAGATGAACTTGTCGTCGATGACGCCACCCCACGGATCGACGGTCCAGCCCTCCGTCACCGGGTTCGTGTCGAGATGGCCGTTGAACAGCAGGCTCTTGCCGCCGCCGGCGCCGCGCAACCGGCCGATGGCGTTGACGCGCTGGCCCTCGACCGGCGTGGTATCGGCCTCGAGCCCGAGCGTCCGCATCTGCTCGACCATGTAACGGGCGAGCGTGCGCTCGCCCTCGGTCTCGGAATAGCTCTTGTGGCGCACCATCTCAGCCAAGAAATCGAGCGCAGCCCGCTCGTCGAGCCGCGCCAGCAGCGCGTCGCGATCCATCGTCACTTGTCAGATCCTCCCGGAAACAGGTTCGGCCGCCTGGCCGACCGGTGTGGGCACCGCGGCCATGAGCGCGCGGGTGTAGGCGTGGCGCGGCCCGGCCTGGAGCGTCGCCATGTCGAGGAGCTCGACCAGGTCGCCGCGGTACATGACTGCAATCCGGTGCGCGATCTGGCGCACCAGGTTGAGGTCGTGGGTGATGAAGAGATAGGCCGTGCCGTGGCGGCGCTGCAGGTCGATCAAGAGCTCGATGACCGAGGCCTGGACCGACACGTCGAGCGCCGAGGTGATCTCGTCGCAGATGACGAGCCGCGGGTTGGAGGCAAACGCGCGGGCGATCGCGACGCGCTGCTTCTGCCCGCCCGAGAGCTCGTGCGGATAGCGCCCCGCGAAGTCGGCCGGCAGGCGGACCTGTTCCAGCAAGCGGCCGACCGCCGCCGCCCGGTCGCCCCCGTCGCCGCCGTAGAGCGCCAGCGGCCGCGACAGGATCTCGCCCACGCGCTGGCGCGGGTTGAGCGAGGCGTCCGGGTGCTGGAAGATGATCTGCACGTTCCGGCGATAGGCCTTGTCCATGTCGCCCGGCCCGCCGATCCGGCGGCCGTCGAAGCGGATCTCGCCCGTGAACGGATTGAGCCCGGTCAGCGCCTTGGCGAGCGTCGACTTGCCCGAGCCGGACTCGCCGACGATGCCCAGGATCTCGCCGGGATCGATCGACAGGCTGACCGCCCGGTTGCCGACGACCGGCTCGCTCTTGCGGCCGAGGAGCCGCGCGAGGCGCGAGGTCCGGCCATAATGCACGCTGACCGCCCGCGCCTCGACGAGCGGCGTCGCGACCGGCGCCGGGGCGGCACCGGCGAGGCGATGCCGCGGGTCCGGCACGGCCGCAATCAGGCGCCGCGTGTAATCGTCCTTGGGCGCCGTGAAGATCGCTTGCGCCGCGCCCTGCTCGACGATCCGGCCCTGGTGGATGACGGCGACCCGGTGGGCGATCGCCGAGACGAGTGCCAAGTCATGCGAGATATAGAGCGAGGCGACCGCCGTCTCGGCCTGCAGCTCGGCGAAGAGATCGAGGATCTGGCGCGCCGTGATGACGTCCAAGGCCGTCGTCGGCTCGTCGAACAGGATGCAGTCCGGCTGGCAGGCGAACGCCGTCGCGATGACGACGCGCTGCTTCTCGCCGCCCGATGCCTCGTGCGGATAGCGATGCATCATCTCAGGCGGCGTCTTGAGGCCGACGCGCGCCAGCATCGCCTCGCCCTCGCGCCAGGCCTGGCGCCGCGTCAGGCCGCGATGGCGCACCAGCACCTCCGCCAGCTGCTCGCCCAACGGCAGGGTCGGGTTGAGCGAGGTGCCTGGGTCCTGGAACACCATGCCGATGCGCCGGCCGCGGAGCGCCGCGATCTCGGCCGGCGTCTTGGTCGTGAGCTCGTCGCCCGAAAGCCGGATGCTGCCGCCCGCCTCACGCGCGTTCTTGGGCAGGTAGCGCATGATGGCCCAGGCGAGCGAGGTCTTGCCGGAGCCGGACTCGCCGACGAGGCCCAGCGCCTCGCCGCGGCCGATCGCGAGATCGATCGCGTCCAATGCCCTGGCGGACCCTCGCGGCGTCAAATAATCGAGCGAATAGTTCGTGATCTCGAGGACGGGGGACATCAGCGGCGTCCTCAGGTGCGCGGGTTGAGGGCGTCGCGCAGCCCGTCGCCCAACAGATTGAAGCCGATGGCGACGAGTGCGATCGCAACGCTCGGCCACAGGATCATCCAGGGGCTCAAGTGCATGAAATGGCGCGCGTCGGCGACCATCAGGCCCCATTCCGCCGCCGGCGGCTGCGCACCCAGTCCCAGGAAGCTCAAGGTCGCGAACAGCATGACCGCGAAGGCGACGCGCAAGGTCGCCTCGACGATGATCGGCGCCACCACGTTCGGCAGCATCTCGCGCAGCACGATATAGGCGCCGCTCTCGCCGCGCGCGATCGCGGCATGGACGTAATCCTGCTTGCGCACGGTCAAGGCAACGCTGCGCGTGATGCGCGCCATGCCGGGCGCAAACGCGATGCCGATCGCCATGACCGCGTCGAGGCTGCTCTTGCCCAAGAGATTGACGATGAGGAGCGCGAACAGCAGGCTCGGGATCGACATGATTGCGTCGACCGTGCGCATGATCGCCTCGTCCGCCCGGCCGCCGAGGAAGGCCGAGAGCGTGCCGATCACGGCACCCACGACCGAGCCCAGGGCGGTCGCAATGAACGCCATCACGACGGTGGCGCGTGCCCCGATCAAGAGCCGGCTCAGGATGTCCCGGCCATACTGGTCGGTGCCGAGCCAGTGGCCCGGCCCCGGGCCCTTGTAGCGAAAGAGCGGCGCCATCGCGTCGGGATCGTGCGGCGCCATCAGCGGCCCGACAAGGATCAGCACGACCGCGAGTGCCACGATGGCGGCGCCGAGCGCGCCCTGCGGCGTGCGCAGCAGCCGGCGGACGAGCTCAGTCATACTGGATCCTCTTGTCGAGCCAGGCATAGGCGAGGTCGGCCGCAAAATTCACGATCGAGTATGTCGCCGCCATGATGAGCGCGCCGGCCTGGATCGCTGGCAGGTCGCGCGCCTCGATCGCGACGATGAGCTGCCGGCCGATGCCGGGCAGCGCGAAGATCTCCTCGACCACGATCACGCCGCCCAGGAGATAGCCGACATCGAGTGCCACGATCGTGATGGTCGGCAGGAGCGCGTTTCTGAGCCCATGCTTCAGCAGCACGGCGCGCGGCGACAGGCCCTTGAGACGCGCGGCGCGGATATAGTCGGTATGGAGCACGTCGACCAGCTCCGAGCGCACCATGCGCGAGACATGGGCGATGAGGATGACCGAGACGGTCAGCACCGGCAGGATCAGGTGCAGCAGGCTGCGTCCCGGATTCTCGGTCAGCGGCACGTAGCCCGTTGCCGGCAGCCATTGCAGCGCGTCGGCGAAGACAAGGCCAAAGAGGGTCGCGGTCACGAATTCAGGCAGCGAGACGCCGACGTAGGAGAGCAGGCTCACCATGAGATCGGACGGCCGGCCGCGCCGGACCGCGGCCAGCATGCCGAGCGGGATCGCGAGCGACAGCATGAAGGCGATCGCCAGCACCGCCAGCAGCAGCGAGCGGCCGAGCGCCTCGATCATCATCGGCGCCACCGGCTGGCTGGTCCGGAGCGACGTGCCGAAATCCCCCGTGAGCGCGTGCCCCAGCCAATGGCCGTACTGGATCCAGATCGGCGCGTCGAGGCCAAGGCGCGCCCGCACGGCGGCCAGCGCCGCCGGCGTCGCGTTCTCGCCCAAGAGCATGGTCGCGGCGTCGCCCGGCAGCACCTGCGTCACCGCGAAGACGATGAGCGAGACGACGAGCAGGGTATAGACCGTCAGGCCGCAGCGCTTCAGCAGATAGCTCAGCGACATGGCATGGCCCCACCCTCGCTTGTCGGCGCCCGCTCAGCCACGGCTGGGCGCGCCCTCGCTCAGCGAGACGTAGTCGAGCCGGAACACGGCGCCGCGCGGATGCAGCCGGTAGCCCTGAACATAATCACGCTGGGCGGCCAGCAGATCGAAGAACACCGGGATGATCGACGGCACTTCGTCATGCATCAGCTTCTGCGCGTCGGCATAGAGCTGGCGGCGCTTCGTCTCGTCGATCGTCGTGCGCGCCTCGGCGACCAGCTTGTCGAACGCCGCGTTGTTCCAGTGCGTCTCGTTCCAGGCGGCGTTCGACGTGTAGAGCAGCGAGAAGATCGCGTCGGCCGTCGGCTGCATATTGTAGAAGCCGACGTAAAACGGACCCTTCTTCCAGACCTGGTCCAGGTAAGTCGAGTGCGGCATGGTCTGCACGTCGATGGTGAAGCCGGCCGGCTTCGCCATCTCGCGCACGGCGACCGCAAGCTGGGTGCGGACCGAGGGCTTGTCGGAGGCGATCAGCGTCGCCTGCAGGCCCGAGGGATAGCCGGCCTCGGCCAGGAGCTTCTTCGCCTGGGCGATGTCGGGCTTCGAGAGCGGCTGGTCGGCGTAGAAGCGGTAGGCGCTGCTCAGCGGCGAATCATTGCCGGGCGTGCCGAAGCCCTCGACGACGAAATCGACGAGCGTCGACCGGTCGATGGTGAGCGCCAGCGCCTTGCGCACGCGGATGTCGTCGAACGGCTTCTGGTTGCAGCCGAGGATGATGTTGCAGAACTGGCCCGACGGCACGCGCAGCGCCCGCACACCGTCGGCATTCTTGAAGCGCCCGAATTCCGTCGGCTGCGCGCTCGCCATCAGGTCGGTATCGCCCGAGATCAAGGCCGAGCCTTCGGCGGTCGTGTCCGGATAGACCACGACCTCGACCTTGTCCAGATAGGGCCGCGCCTTGTCGTAGAACGCGTCGTTGCGCGCGACCACGATGAGCCGTTCCGGCTCGAACGAGACGAGCTTGAACGGGCCGGTGCCGATCGCCTCGCGGTCGAGGCGGGCGAGCCCCGATTTCGCGATCGCCTTGGGCACGATCTTGGCGTTGGTGTAGGCGAGCGTCACCGGCAGGTCGGCGAACGGGGCGGAGAGCTTGAAGACGACCGTCGTCTTGTCCTTCGCGGTCACCTGGGCGATCGGCCCGACGTTCTGCAGCGCCGGCGAGGCGGTCTTGGGATCGAGGATCGCTTCGAAGCTCGCGACCACGTCATCGGCCGTGCACGGGCTGCCGTCGTGGAACACGAGCCCGTCGCGCAGCATGAACGACCATTCGGTAAGGTCCGGCGTATAGGACCAGGCATGCGCCAGGTCCGGCTCGGCCGCCATGTTGAGGCCGAGCCGGGTCAAGCCGCTGTAGAGCAGCTCTGCCACCAGATATTCCGGATTGACCCGGGTCTGGAGCGGGTTGAGCTTGGTCACCGCCTGGTCGACGCTGACGCGCAAGGTGCCGCCGCGCTTCGGCGTCGCCGCCAGCGCGCGCCCGAAGGGCAGCGTCAGGGCGCCCATGGCAGAAGCGCCGGCGATGAAGGAGCGCCGATCGATCCCTGATGTCTTGAACATGCCTCTCGCTCCTGTTGCTTCGTCGTGGTTGACCGATGTCGTGGCTAGCCGAAGTCGCGGCTGAGATAGAGCAGGACGGCGCGCGCCAGCGCGGTCACGTCCGTCATGGTGGTGAATTCGTCCGGCGCATGCGTGTTGTTGTCAGGCCGGCCGAGGCCGCCCAGCAGGATCTCCCGGATGCCGGCCTGCTGCACGAAGCCCATGTCGGAGCTGGTCGACGAGCCCCAGGCGCGGAAGGCCTCCGGCGCAAAACCGAAGCCGCGGGCAAGTGCGGCCTGCCAGCGCGGCCAGTGCGGCCCGGTCGGATCGGAGACCGGCGCCAGATGGCCGATCACATGCGTCTCGACCCCGAGCACCCGCGATGGCGCCATGGCATCGCGCACCATCGCCTCGAGCTCCGCCAGCACGTGCGTGAAGTCCTCTTCGGGCGTGTAGCGGCGATTGACCAGGATCTCGAACTGGGCCGGCAGGGACGAGCCCTTCTGGCCGCCGTGGAGTGCCGCAATGGTCAGGCGAGCGTGGAGCGGCCGGCCCTGATAGTGCGGCGGCGACGGCATGGCCGAGGTCCGGGCCTCGACCTGCGCCTTGAGCGCGATCAGCGCGTTCAAGAGCGGGATCGCCTCTTCGACCGCATTGATGCCGCCGACCGGATCGCCCGAATGCGCGCCGCGTCCGCGGACGCGGATCAGCAGGTCGATGCTGCCGAAGCAGCCGGCCCAGATCCTGGGCGCGGCACCGCCGTTGAAACTCAGGAGGTGCCCGGTGATCAGCCCCTGCTCCGCCAGATAGCGGATGCCCGGATAGAGCCCGCCCTCCTCGTCGGTGCAGAACAGGAGCCGCGGCTCGAAGCGGAGCGGCGCGCCGGCCCGGTCAAGCGCGCGGAGGGCGGCGAGCGTCGCTGCGATCGTGCCCTTCATGTCAGCGGCACCGCGGCCGTAGAGCCGGTCGCCGACGCGGGTGAGCGCAAACGGCGGCCGGGACCAGCCGTCGCCGGCCGGCACCGTGTCGACGTGGAAATAGAGGCTGCACGGCTCGAGCCCACTGCCGCGCTCGGCGATCAGGTTGATCCGCTCACCGTGCGCGCCGCCGGCGGCACTCGACCACAGAGGCTCCGGCACCGAGACGCGTCGGCAGGCGAAGCCCAGCGGCGCCACCAGTGCCTCGGCCAGGTCGGCCAGCGCGCCGTAGCCGTCGCCGGGCGGGAAGGACGTATCGACCGCGATCAGGCGCGCCAAGTCATGCTCGATCGCCGCCTCGTCCTCGTCGACGAGCCGCAAGGCCTGCTCGATGCGCGCGCTGACTGCCAACCCCACCCGAAGCCTCTTCCCATTTCGGTGCATTTATATAATCTATATAGAAATGAGAAAGGCAGTCGATGACCCTTGTCAACGATAAAAAGCAGCCGGCCCGAACGGCGAAGCCCGCAAGCTCGATCCGCCGTTTGAGCGGCCAGGCGGCGGCCCCGCTCTATGAAGGGGTGAAGCGGCAGATTTCCGAGGCGATCCTGCTCGGCAAATGGCCGCCGGGCACGGTCCTGCCCGGCGAGGTGGCGCTGGCCCAGCTGTTCGGCGTCGCCGTCGGCACGGTCCGGCGCGCGCTCATGGACCTGACAGCCGAGGGGCTCTTGAGCCGCCGGCGCAAGACCGGCACGGTCGTGACCGGCCGGACGCCGCACCACAGCCTGCGCTATTTCTTCCAATATTTCCGGCTGCACGGGCTCGACGGCGCGCTCGTCCGCTCGACGGCGCGCCTCTTGTCGATCACGGTCGGTCCGGCGACGGAGCAGGAGAGCACGGCGCTCGCGATCGAGCCCAAGAGCCCGATGCTCCGGCTCTACCGCACGCGCGACGTCGACGGGCGCGCGGTGATGCTCGACCTGTTCGCGCTGCCGGCCACCCGGATTCCGGATTTTCCGCAGGCGCCGGGCACCGTGCCCGAGCTACTCTATCTGTTCCTGCTCGAGCGCTACGGCATCCGCATCTCGGCCGTGCGCGAGCATGTCTCGGCCGAGCTTGCCGACGAGGAGGCGCAGAAGTGGCTGGGCCTCGAGCCGCCGGCGGCGGTGCTCAGGATCGAGGACGTGTCCTACGACCAGTCGGGCGTGCCGACGATCTTCTCGATCCACCGGGCGGTGACGACCGACCACCGCTATGTCAACGAGATCCGCTGAGTGCCAACGGATTGCGCGGAACCAAAGGGGGGGGAATCCCAAGGCTGCGCTATTCGCCGTCCCGACCTACAAGCCGTTCTTGGCGCCGGCGACGGCACCGGGCGTCGCGCGGCGAGCGCCTGCTGACGACAGCGCCCTTCGACCATTGGAAGACCGCGCCCTCGACGTCAGCGTGCGCTGCAGCTCTTTGCCGCTCAATATATCCGAATTGAGCGGGGAACACGCCACCGAATTCGTCTAAGGGCGCTTCGGGACTACTTGTCGGTCCAGTCCGCCAGCTCTTTTTTTACATAGCCTTTGTCACCGTCCCAAACATAAACCATCTTCTGCGTTGCGTTGGTTTTCGGCCACTCCGAAGCATAAATCTGTGAAAAATTCGTATTGTGAAGGATTTTTTTCTTTCCGCTTTCATCAACAGTCACAAATTTGGTCCACCCCGCGAGCCGCGGCGTCAACCCAACATTCACGAGCAGTTTTGCAAATCGAGCTATCATGACTCCTTCTGCCGAATCACTGAGAATCTCTTTCGCATTGCTTGCGCTGGTGCAGACAACCAGACAAATCTTGTCGAGATTGTATTGAACATCACCGCTCTTTTGGTCGAGAATCTTTGTCTTAAAGCTACTTACAAGGTCGTGACCGTCAAATATCGCAGTATTTAAATCACCACTATGAGCGACGATGTATATTCCCAAACGATCACCTTCCTCTATAGTCATGTCACCGACACCAATACCAGAAACAATGGAGCCAGACCTTGACATATATATAAGCTGAACCTCCTTGTTTATATCTTTTCTATTAGAGTACTTTGTGTATATACCATTCGCGCCGAGGTCAACTTCTGCCGTACCGTGTACACCGCGAATCGCAATGATTAAGAGCTTTGGCGTCCTCATCGCGAATACCCCCTGATGATGTCGCCACTTCCCAGGGGAAGGACGCTAATGCCTTTATGCCATTACGGCCGGTGCAACGGTTTCTATCTACAATTCTGACGGGCAGGGATGCTTCATATAAAGCTTAACTTAAACATATAATGCATTTTAAGGTTGTGCGCCAGCGGTTGTCGCGGCGGCGTGAAGAACGCGGCCTCCCGAAATGAGGCCGCCCCTGCCGGTTCGCAAATCAAAACAATCCGGGTGGTCCTGAGCTTGGCTGCACGCGCCAATCCGGTTGCTGATTTGCAACCCATGCGCGCACACCGCGCACGCCCGACCTTGCGGGGCCGCCCGCGCGGGGACGCAACCTGTCTGGACATTCCGCTCCGGCGATGATCCCGCTCTATTCCGTCTATCAGACCGCGGCCGTCCGCGCGAATGTCTCAGGATACCGCGACCGGGCATTGGGCCAGCCGCGGGCCTGGGGCGTCTCGCTCATACCGGCCGGGTAAAGCCGGTCCGGCAGGGCAAGTCGGGGCCGATCAGGCCCCGATCTCCGCCCTCGCCTCGTCGAGCGAGCGGGCGATGCGCGCCAGCAGGTCGTCGACTTCGGCCGCCGTGATGATGAGCGGCGGGCAGAAGGCGAGCGCGTCGCCCATGTTGCGCGAGATGACGCCGTTCTTCTGCAGGATGCCGTTGACGAGCGTGCCGAGCTTGCCGACCGGGTCGAGCGCCGAGCGCTTCGCCGCATCCGCCACGAGCTCGATCGCCGCGATCAGGCCGACGCCGCGCACCTCGCCCACGAGCGGGTGATCGGTGAGCCGGCGGAGCCCCGTCTGCAGCCGAGCACCGACCTCGGCCGCATGGGCGACGAGCCCGCGCTCCTCGATGATCTTGATCGTCTCGAGGGCGACGGCTGCCGGCACCGGATGGCCGCCCGCGGTGAAGCCATGACCGAGCGTACCGATCTTGTTGCTTTCGTCCGCAATCGGCTGGAACACCCGGTCGTTGATCATGAGCGCCGAGATCGGCAGGTACGACGACGAGAGCTGCTTCGACAAGGTCATCATGTCCGGCTCGATCCCGTAGGTCTCGGAGCCGAACATCTTGCCCGTGCGGCCGAAGCCGCAGATCACCTCGTCGGCGATCAGCAGGATGTCGTACTTCTTCAAGACGGCCTGGACCTTCTGCCAATAGGTCCGGGGCGGCACCACGACGCCGCCGGCACCCATGACCGGCTCGCCGATGAAGGCCGCGATCGTGTCCGGCCCCTCGGCCTGGATGAGCTGGTCGAGCTCGCTCGCAAGCCGGGTCGCGAAATCCTCTTCGCTCTCGTCCGGCCGATGCTCCTTCCAGTAATGCGGCGAGCCCGTGTGCAGCACGCCCGCGATCGGCAGGTCGAACGAGCGATGGTTGTTCGGCAGGCCCGTGAGGCTGGCCGACGCGATCGTGACGCCGTGATAGCCGCGGAGCCGGCTGATGATCTTCTTCTTCTGCGGCTGGCCCAGCGCATTCGACCGGTACCAGATGAGCTTCATCGCCGTGTCGTTCGCTTCCGAGCCGGAATTGGTGAAGAACACCTTCGACATCGGCACCGGCGCGATCGTGACCAGCTTCTCGGCCAAGTCGATGATGGTCCCGTGCGACTTGTGGGTGAAGGAATGATAGAACGGCAGCTTGGAGAGCTGCTTCGTCGCCGCATCGACCAGGCGCTTCTCGCTGAATCCGAGCGCCACGCTCCACAGGCCCGCCATCGCCTCGATGTAGCGGTTGCCGTGGATGTCGACGACATGGATGCCTTCGCCGTGGTCGATCACCAGCGGCCCGACCTCGTCATGCCGGCGGGCATTGGTATAGCCGTGCAGGTGATAGGCGATGTCGCGGGCTTCGGGCGAATTCGGTTGATAGGTCACGGGGAAGGTCTCCAGACAAAGCGGCTAGTAACCGCGCAGCCGATCGATGGCCCCCACCAGCGGGGCCCCCGCCTCGAGACGGGCGAGATTGTCGAGCAGCTGGGCGACGACGACAGAAGGTGCGGTCCGGGTCGCGATATGCGGCGTCACGACGATCCGGGGATGATGCCAGAACGGATGATCGCCCGGCAGAGGTTCTTCAGTAAAGGCATCGAGCGTGGCGGCGCTCAAGTGGTTCTCGTCCAGGGCGGCGATCAGGTCGGCATCGACGAGATGCGCGCCGCGCCCGACATTGACGAGATGGGCGCCCTTGGGCAGCGCCCGGAACAGGTCGGCCGCGAGGAAGCCGCGCGTCTCCTCGGTCAGCGGCAGCAGGCAGACGAGCGTGTCGGAGCGCCCGAGGAACGCCATCAGCTCTTCCGCGCCGTGATATCCGAGCACGCCGGCCGGCAGGTCCGTCTTGGCACTACGGCTCCAGCCGGCAACGTCATAGCCAAGCGTCGCGAGTGCCGCCCCCACCGCCCGGCCGAGCACGCCCATGCCGGCGATGCCGACACGGTGCAGCCGGCTGGGCACGATCGGGCTTTCCTCCCACACACTCTGGCGCTGGCGCTCGAGATAGCGGTCGAAATGCCGGTGCCGATGGGCGACGGCCCAGGCGACGTAGCTGACCATGCCGCTCGCCATGTCGGGATCGATCACCCGGCACACCGGCACATCCGCGGGCAGGGTCGGATCGGCCGTGATGTGGTCGACGCCGGCCGCGATCGAATGGACGAGGCGGAGCCGCGGCAGGCGCGCCGCCAGGCCATGCGGCGGATGCCAGCACAGCACCGCGTCGATCTCGTCGAGGGCGCCCCAATCTGGCCCGAGGCGCAGGTCGAGCCCCGACCCTGCCGCCGCGAACGACGGCAGCAGATAGCGCATGTCGATCGCCGTGCTGGCGAGGGCGACGACAGAAGGGCGCATCAGGCGAACTCCGCCTCGAGCTTCGGCACGGCGGCGACGAGCGCCTGGGTATAGGCGTGGCGCGGCCGGTGCAGCACCTCGGCCGCCTCGCCATATTCGACGAGCTCGCCCGCGCGCATGACCGCGACCCGGTCGCACATCTGGGCCGCGACGCGCAGGTCGTGCGTGATGAACAGGAGCCCCAAATCGAACTTCCGGCGCACCTCGGCGAACAGCTCCAGCACCTGGGCCTGGACCGAGACGTCGAGCGCCGACACCGGCTCGTCCGCAACCAGCAGGTCCGGCTCCATGGCGAGTGCCCTCGCGATGCCGATGCGCTGGCGCTGGCCGCCGGAGAATTCGTGCGGATAGCGGTCGAGCGCCTCGGCGCCGAGGCCGACGAGCGCCAGCAGCTCGGCCGCCCGCTCGCGCGCCTTCGCCCGCGGCACGCCCTGCATGACCATGCCGGTCGTAACCGCCGTGCCGATGCGATGGCGCGGGTTGAGCGAGGCATAGGGGTCCTGGAACACCATCTGGATCCGGCCGCGATAGGGCTTCATGCCGCGCGCATTGAGCTTTGAAATATCCACGCCCTCGAACAGCACCCGCCCTGAGGTGGGCTGGGTCAGGCCCACGACGCAGCGGCCGATGGTCGACTTGCCCGAACCGCTCTCGCCGACGATGCCGAGCGTCTCGCCCTTCCGGAGCATCAGCGACACATCGTTCAGCGCCGTGAAGGTCCGCCCCTTGGGCAGCGGATAGGTCTTGCCGAGCCGGTCGAGCTCGAGCAGCACCGGGGCCTCGGCTTGGCACCGCTCGGCCGGGCGGCCGTGCGGGATGGCCGCGATCAGCTGCCGCGTATAGGGGTGGCTCGGCCGGTCCAGCACGTCGCGGGCCGGTCCCTCCTCGACCAGCCGGCCGCGCTGCATGACCGCGACCCGGTCCGCGACTTCGGCAACGACGCCGAAATCATGGGTGATGAACAGGAGCGCCATGCCGCGCCGCCGCTGCAGGTCGCGCACGAGCTTCAGGATCTGCGCCTGGGTCGTGACGTCGAGCGCCGTCGTCGGCTCGTCGGCGATGAGCAGCGCCGGCTCGAGCGCCAGCGCCGCCGCGATCATCACGCGCTGGCGCTGGCCGCCGGAGAGGCGGAACGGGTAGCTGTCGATGAGTCGCGCCGGGTCGGGCAGGCCCACGTCGGCGAGGTCGGCCAGCACGCGCTCGCGGCATTCGCGCCGACCGATGCGCATGTGGCTCTGATAGACCTCGGCGATCTGGTCGCCGATGCGCATGATCGGGTTCAGGGCCGTCATCGGCTCCTGGAAGATCATGCCGATGCGCCGGCCGCGCAACTCGCGCAGCGCCGCCTCGCTGAGGTCCAGGAGATCGCGGCCTTCGAACAGGATGCGGCCCGCGGTCGGGCGGACATGCGGTCGGGGCAGCAGGCCCATGACCGCGTTGGCGATCATCGACTTGCCCGAGCCGCTCTCGCCGACGACGCACAGCGCCTCGCCGGGCCGGATCGCGAGGCTCACGCCCTCGACCGCGAGCGCCCGGTCGCCGCCCGGCGGCAGCGCGATCGAGAGGTCTTCGACGGCGAGCACGGGTTCAGAGGCCATTGCCGCGCCCTCCGAGCCGCGTATTGAGCCCGTCGCTCAGGCCCTCGCCCACCAGATTGAGCGCCAGCACGGTCATGAGGATGGCGAGGCCGGGGAATACGCTCATCCACCACGCCTGGCGCAGCACCGTGCGCGCGGCGCCGATCATATAGCCCCAGCTCATGAGGTCGGGGTCGCCCAACCCCATGAAGCTCAGGCTCGATTCCAAGAGGATCGCGGTCGCGACCATGAGGGACGCCATGACGACGATCGACGAGGCCGCGTTCGGCAGGAGCTCGACGAAGATGATGCGCAGATTCGACTGGCCGTCGAGCTCGGCCGCCTGGACGAACTCCCGGCGCCGGAGCGAGAGGAACTCGCCGCGGACAAGACGGGCGACCGGCGGCCAGGACACGATGGCGATCGCCGCCACGATCGAGCCCACCGACGGCTGGAAGATCGCGACCAGCACGATCGCGAGCGCGAAGCTCGGGATGGTCTGGAACAGTTCGGTGAAGCGCATGAGCGCCGCATCGGTCCAGCCGCCGTAATAGCCGGCGGCGGCCCCCAGGCTGACGCCGATCAAGAGGGCCGCCAGCGTCGAAACGAAGCCGATCATGAGCGAGACGCGCGCGCCATAGATGAGGCCAGTGCCGATGTCGCGGCCGAGCGTGTCCGAACCGAAGAAATTCGCCACGGACTGGAACGGCGGCAGGAACGGCCGCTGCACCATCGACCAGGGGTCATGGTCGTCGATCCAGGGCGCGAAGATCGCCACGACCAGCACGGCCGCCAGGATGACGAGGCCGACGAAGGCTCCCTTATTGCGGCGGAAGCGGCGCCAGAAGTCGCGCATCAGGTGAGCTCGATCCGCGGATCGACGATCGTGTAGACGACGTCGGTCACGATATTGAACAGGACGACCATCGCGGCCGTGAACAGGAACACGCCGAGGAGCAGGTTGTAGTCGCGCTGCAGGAGCGCCTCGAACATGAGCCGGCCGATGCCGGGCCAGGCGAACACGGTCTCGGTCAGGATGGCGCCGCCGACCATCTGGCCGACCTGGATGCCGGCCAAGGTCACGATCGGCAAGAGCGCGTTGCGCAGCACATGGACGCGCCAGATCCGGCCGCGCGGCACCCCCTTGGCACGCGCGGTCTTGACGAAATCCATGCGCGCCACCTCGAGCATCGAGGTCCGCGTCATGCGCGCATAGATCGCCATATAGAAGAGCGCCAGCGTCACGGCCGGCAGCACCAGATGCTTCGCGACATCGAGCGCCTGGCCCAGCGCGGAGAACTGGCCGCCGACGGTCGCGAGGCCGAATCCCGGCAGCCAGTCGAGCGAGATCGAGAACACCAGCACGGCCATGAGCGCTACCCAGAAGAGCGGCGTCGCGTAGAACAAGAGCGCCACGGTCGTGATCAGGCTGTCGACCCAGGTACCGGCCCGGCTCGACGACCAGGCGCCGAGCGCGACACCCATGACGAGCGACAGCACGAAGGCCGTGCCGGTCAGGAGCAGCGTCGCCGGCACCCGCTCGGCGATGAGCGAGGCGACCGGCCGCTGCTGCCGGTAGGACTGGCCCAGGTCAAGCCGTACGACGTTCTCGAGATAGAGGCCGAGCTGCACCAGCACCGGCTTGTCGAGGCCGAACTGCTCGCGCAGCTGGGCCACGAACTTGGCGTCGCCCGCCCCGGCCTCGCCCGCCATGACGGCGGCCGGGTCGCCGGGGGCGGCGCGGATCAGGAAGAAATTGACGACGACGATCAGCAGCAGGGCGGCCAGGCCCTGCCCGAGCCGCCGCGCCACGAACTTGAGGCGGTTCACCTTGTCACGCCTTCGCGACCTTGGCGCGGGCGAAGCCGTCGTTGAGGCCGATCGCCGAATTCACCAGGTTGGTGATGTTCGAGCGATAGATGGTCGGGAATTCCAGCTCGATCAGCCAGGCGACCGGCACCTCGTCGACCAGGATCTTCTGCGCTTCAACATAGAGCTCGCGCCGCTTGACCGAGCTCGCCTCCTTGGCCCCGCGCTCGAACAGCTCGTCGACCTTGGGATTGCTGTAGCCGCAGACGTTGTTCCAGGGCGAGCCCTTCTGGATGTTCTGGGTCGTGTAGTTGCGCGCAACGCCCAGCGCCGGGTCGCCGTACTGATAGAGATAGGTGAAGGCCAGGTCGTAGTCCCAGTTGTTGAGCTTCTCGTTCCAGCCACCGACGTCGGTCGCCTGCAGCTCGACCTTGATGCCGACCTCGCTCAGGTTCTGCCGCGCCATCTCGGCGAAGCGCTGCCAGGTCTCGCCATAGGGCAGCGGCAAGAGGCGCAGCGTCTCGCCCTTGTAGCCGGCCTCGGCGAGCAACGCCTTCGCCTTGGCCTTGTCGTGCGGGTATTTCGTCACGTCGTCGCTGTGGTAGCGCGTGCTCGTGTTGAACGGGCCGGTCGCGACCTTGCCGTAGCCGTACCAGGCGACGTTCTTCATCGCCTCGCGATCGAGCGCATACATGATCGCCTGGCGCACGCGCACGTCCTTGAGCGGGCCGTTGCGGTTGTTGAGCCACATGAAACAGTGCGGCCCGAAGAATTCCCAGCCCTTGGTCGTGACCTCGGTATTGGGCAGCGCCTTCAATCGCGCGATGTCGAAATATTCGACCGTGCCGCCGGGCATGATGTCCATCTTGCCGGCCTCATAGGCACCGGCACGCGAAGCCGCATCTGGAATCACATGGAAATAGATACCGTCGATGCCGGGCAGGCCCGGCTCGTGATAGGCCTCGTTCTTGTCGAGCCGGATGTAGGAGCCCTTGACCCATTCCTTGAACTTGAACGGGCCGGTGCCGATCGGCGTGTTGTTCGCCGGGTTCGTCCGGTAGTCCGTGCCGTCGTAGATGTGCTTCGGCAGGATCGGCATGGTGCCGACCTCGAAGATCCCGATGAACGGCCCGAATGGGTATTTGAGCTTGAAGACGACGGTGTTGGCGTCGGGGGCGGTGATGCTGTCGACCGCAACCAGGGAGGCGCGGAGCCGCGCGTGCGTCTCACGCAGCAGCTTGTCGACGCTGAACACCACGTCGTCGGCGCTGAACGGCTTGCCGTCGTGCCAGGTGACGCCGGGCTTCAAGTTAAAGGTATAGGTCAGCGAATCCTCGCTGATCTTCCACGAGGTCGCGAGGCCGGGCAGCGGATTGAGCTCGGCGTCGTAGCGCAGCAGGCCTTCATAGATATTGCCGGCGACCATCTGCGCCGGGCCGTTCTGGATGATCGCCAGCATCAGCCCCGGCGGCTCGGGATTGACCGTGACGTTGAGCATGCCGTTGGTCACACCCTGGGCGAACGCCGTCCAGGGTTGGCCGGCAGCGAGCCAGCCGGTCGTGGCGGAAGCGAACTTGATGAAGTCGCGACGATGCATAGTGCCCCCTGTCGAGATAGGCAGTTGGTTAGCGTCGTTTCTTGATTGTTTTGTCGGTGGTAAGCGGCGGGAGCCGTGCGGCTCCCATCGCGCAAGAATCAGTCGCGGAAGGAACTGGGCCTGGGCGGCTCCAGATATGTGAGGAGCGCCTTCCACTCGCGGGCGATCAGGCCCTGGTGCCGGTTGGTGTCGCCTGTCTCGTACTGCCGCGCGGTGAGCTCGGCCACCTCGTCCGGCACCATGTTGACCGGCTGGCCCATCGACTGGATCGCGACCTGCACGCGGCAGGCGCGCTCCAGGTTGTTCATCAGGATGAAGGCCTCGGCGCACGAGCCGCCGACCGTGAGCAGGCCGTGGTTGCGCAGGATCATCGCCTTGGCCTGGCCCAGGTCACGGATGAGCCGCGAGCGTTCGTCGAGGTCGAGCGCGATGCCCTCGTAGTCGTGATAGGCCACGCGCTTATGGAACTGCAGGCTCCACTGGTTGCACGGCTGCAGCCCATCCTTGAGTGAGGAAACCGCGACGCCGGCATAGGTATGGGTGTGCAGCACGCAGGCCGCGTCGTGCCGGGCACTATGGACGGCGCTGTGGATGGTGAAGCCGGCCGGATTGATCTCATAGTCCGTCGGGTCGACCAGCTTGCCGTCCAGGTCGACCTTGACCAGCGACGAGGCGGTGATGTCGCGGAACAGCATGCCGTAGGGATTGATCAGAAAGTGACCATCCGTGCCCGGCACGCGGGCGGAGATGTGGGTGTAGATGACGTCGTCCATCCCGAAATGGGCGATCAGGCGGTAGCAGGCGGCCAGATCCTGGCGCACGGACCATTCGGCTTCGGACATCGCGGACGGCTTCGGCATCGCGGGCACTCCGATCATCATCTCTCGGGGCGCGAGCGCCGCCCCATGCTCGATACGATCATGGAAGCGACCTAGCCGTCAACTGTCGACAGCCGACAGTCGACCGACTAAGCTTGCAACGAGCACTGGGCTGTACCGAGAGAGCGTAGCGCCGTCGTGCACGAGGAATGCCAGAAACCATGTCGATGCCCGCCCCCGCCTTCGCCACCGTCGAATCCGCCGATCTCGTCGACCTGATCGAGGCCGAGCTGACGCGGGCGATCGTCGAGGGGCGCCTCCGGCCCGGCAGCCGCGTCGTCGAGGCCGAGACCGCGCGCCAGATGGGGGTGAGCCGCGCCCCCGTGCGCGAGGCGGCGCGGCGCCTCGAACGCCAGGGCATCCTGGTCGCGAAGCCGCGCCACGGCTTCTACGTGCGCGAGATCACGACCAAGGAGATCGACGATCTCTATGCCGTGCGGCTCATGCTCGAGGATGCCGCCATCGTGGGCGCCTGCGCCCAGGCCGACGCGGCGGGCCTCGCCCGGCTGCAGGCCAAGGTCGACGAGATGCGCGCGACGGCACCGACGCTGACCTCGCCGCAGCGCATCCAGCTCGACCTGCAATTCCATCTGACGCTCGCCGAGCTCTCGGGCAACGCGCGCCTCCTGCGCCTGTTCGCGACGATCGAGACCGAGGTCCGCATGATCATCGCCCTGCTCGACAACCACTATGTCGACCCGCTGATGGTCGCGAACTCGCACCAGCCGATCATCGACGCCATCGCCCGGCGCAACGAGGCGGCGGCGCGCGCGCATCTCCGCGAGCACATCACGTCCGCCTGGCATCACGTGCGCGACCTGTTCGCGCGCCAACGCCCTACGCCGACCACCATCGAGAGGCCTGCCGATGAAGATCGCCTATAGCGCGCGCCACGCGCTCCACGACCCGCAGTTCTTCCTGGTCCGCGGCCGGCCGCAGCGCAGTGCCGAGCAGCCGGAACGGGCGACGCGCCTCATGGACGCGATCCGCCCGCTCGGCGTCGAGATCGCGGCCCCCGAGGATTTCGGGCCCAGCCCGCGCGCGGCGATCCATACGCCCGCCTATCTCGACTTCCTCGAGACGGCGCACGAGCGCTGGCAGGCGCTGGGCGATGCGTCGGCCGAAGTGCTGCCCAACATGCATCCGCTGCCCGGCCAGCCGGTGACGTATCCCGAGGGCATCGTCGGCCGCGCCGGCTATCACATGGCCGACACCGCCTGCCCGATCGGTGCCGGCACCTGGGCGGCCGCGGTCGAGGCCGCGCACAGCGCCTGCCAGGCCGCACAATGGGTGATCGACGGCGAGCGCGCCGCCTATGCACTCTGCCGCCCACCCGGCCACCACGCCTATGCCGACCGCGCCGGCGGCTTCTGCTTCCTCAACAATTCGGCGATCGCCGCGCAATACCTGCTGCCGAAATACGGCCGGGTCGCGATCCTTGACGTCGACGTGCATCACGGCAACGGCACGCAGGGCATCTTCTGGCACCGGCGCGACGTGCTGACCGTGTCGCTGCACGGCGATCCCGCGGGCTTCTACCCGTTCTTCGTCGGCTATGCCCATGAGCGCGGCGAGGGCGACGGGCTCGGCTACAACATCAACGTGCCGCTGCCGCACGGCACCGGCGATGACGGCTACCTGGCTGCTCTCGCCCGCACGGCACGCCAGATCAAGGCCTTCGCACCCGGTGCCGTCGTCGTGGCACTCGGCCTCGACGCCTACGAGGGCGACCCGTTGAAGGCGCTCGCCATCACCACGCCGGGCTTCGCCCGCATCGGTGCGGCGATCGCCGAGCTCGGCCTGCCGACCGTGTTCGTGCAGGAGGGCGGCTATCTCTCGGCCGAGCTCGGTCAAAATCTCGCGAGCGTCTTGACCGGCTTCCGCCGCGCCGTCTGACCCAGGGAGGACGTCATGCCGGACCAGACTACTATCGACCGCATCCTCGCGGCGGTCGACGAACTGTTCGACGAGCAGATCGCCTTCACTCAGGCGCTCGTGCGTTTCCCGTCGGTGCGCGGCGCCGAGCACACGGCGCAGGACTTCATCCATGACGCCATGCGCGCCCGCGGCCTCGCCATGGACCGTTGGACCGTCGACGTGGAGGCGATCCGCCATCACCCGGGCTTCTCGCCGGTCGCCGTCAGCTACGAGAACGCCATCAACGTGGTCGGCACTTTCCGGCCGGACCGCCAGACCGGCCGCTCGCTGATCCTGAACGGCCATATGGACGTGGTGCCGACCGGCCCGCTCGAGCATTGGACGGCACCGCCGTTCGAGCCGCGCATCGCCGACGGCTGGCTCTACGGCCGGGGCTCGGCCGACATGAAGGCGGGCCTCGCCGCCAACCTCTTCGCCTTCGACGCGATCCGCCGCGCCGGCTTCCGGCCGGCGGCGCCGATCTATTTCCAGTCGGTCGTCGAGGAGGAATGCACCGGCAACGGCGCGCTCGCCTGCCTCGTCCGCGGCTATCAGGCCGACGCAGCCCTCATCCCGGAGCCGGAGGACGACAAGCTGGTGCGCGCCAACACCGGTGTGCTCTGGTTCAAGGTGCGGGTCGAAGGCCGGCCGACCCACACCCGCGTCATGGGCGAAGGCGCCAATGCGATCGACGCCGCCTACCGCGTGATCGCGGCGCTGCGCGAACTCGAGGCGCGCTGGAACGACGAGCGACGCGAGCACCGCCATTTCGAGGACCTGGCGCACCCGATCAACCTCAACATCGGCCGGATCGAGGGCGGCGACTGGGCGTCGAGCGTGCCGGCCTGGTGCACCTTCGAGGCACGCATCGCGATCTATCCCGGCATCACGGCGGAAGCCGCGGCCGAGGAAATTCGCGCCTGCATCCGCCAGGCGGCGAGCGGCGACGCGTTCCTCGGCAACCACCCGCCGGCGATCGAATTCCACGGCTTCTTCGCCGAGGGCTACGTGCTGCCCGAGGGCACGGAGGCAGAAGCGACGCTCGCCCGCTCGTTCGCGACCGTGCACAGCCGCTCGCTCGAAAGCTTCGTCACACCCGGCTATCTCGATGCCCGCGTCTTCATGCTCTATGCCGACACGCCATGCCTCGTCTATGGCCCGGTGTCGGAGGACATCCACGGCTATGACGAGCGCGTCAGCCTCGATTCCGTCCGCCGGGTGACCAAGACCATCGCGCTCTTCATCGCCGACTGGTGCGGGCTCAGCCGCCCTTGACAGCGCCGGCGGTCAAGCCCGCCACGATCTGGCGCTGCGCCACCACGGTCAGGATCAGCACCGGCAAGGTCACGACCAGGGCGGCCGCTGCGAGCGGCCCCCAGCTCACCTGCTCGAACGACAGCATGTTGTAGACTGCGACCGGCAAGGTGCGCGTCTCGCGCGTCGCCAGCACGATGCCGAACACGAAATTGTTCCAGGAGAAGATCACGGCCAGGATGAAGGCCACGACGATGCCCGGCTTCGCGATCGGCAAGGCCACGAGCCGGAACACCTGCCAGCGCGTGGCGCCGTCGATGATCGCCGCCTCCTCGAGCTCGAGCGGCGTCGTCTCGAAATAGCCGATCATGATCCAGATCACGATCGGCACGGTCACGACCAGATGGATCAGGATCTGCGGCCAGAGCGTGCCCATCAGGCCCAGCCATTGGAACAAGAGGAACAGCGGGATCAGGAACGACAGGCCCGGGGTCATGCGCGCGATCATGACGACGACCGCGGCGCTGTGCGCCTTCATGCGCGCGATACCGTAGCCGGCCGGCACGCCGACCAGCAGGGCGAACAGGGTGGCACCGCCGGTGACGAGCACGCTGTTCTCGAAGAACTCGAGGAAATTGTTGCTGCCCAGGATCTGGGCATAGTTCTTCCAGGCGAAGCGCTCAGGGATCAGGATCGGCGGATAGGCGCCGTTGTCGATCTCGTATTTGAGCGACAGCGACAGCATCCACAGGAAGAACAAGAGCGCCGGCGAAATCGCGACCAGCACGGCGAAGATGAGGCCGATGCGCTTCAGGAGGCCGCCGGTCTTCATCGGTCGTCTCCGATCTCGGTCCAGCGGCTCTTCTGGCGCAGGTGCAGCAGGACGAGCGACAGCACCACGATCAGCACGAAGAACACGATCGCGATCGCCGAGCCGTATCCCACGTCGTAATAGGCGAAGGCGACGCTGTAGAGATAGAGGTTGATCGTCTCGGACGCCGTCCCCGGACCGCCCTGGGTGATCGCATAGATGATGTCGAAGCTTTTGAGCGCATCGACGGTGCGGATCATGGCTGCCAATAGCAGGAAGGGAGCTATGAGCGGCAGCGTGATGTAGCGGAACTTCTGCCAGCCGTTGGCGCCGTCGATGTCGGCGCTTTCGTAGGGCTCCATCGGCAAGGCGGCCAAGCCCCCCAGCACGATCAGCATGACGAGCGGCGTCCATTGCCAGGTCTCGACCATGACCAGCGACGGGATGACGCTCAGCGGATGGTAGACCCAGGCCTGCGGCCCAATGCCGACGAGCGACAGGAGATAGTTGAGCACGCCCAGCTGCGGGTTGAACATCATGGTCCAGACGAGCGCGATCGCGACCGGCGTCGCCATCATCGGCATGACGAAGATGCCGCGGAGCAGCCCGCGCAGCGGCAGCCGCTCGTTGAACACGAGGGCTGCCAGCGTGCCGAGCACGATCGGCGCCACGACGGAGAGCGCTGTATAGAGGAGCGTGCGCCAGAGCGCGTCGAAGAAGCGCGTGTCGCCGGCGAGGCGCAGATAGTTGGCGAGACCGACAAAATGCCGGCTCTCGCCCACCTTCCATTCATTGACGCTCATCCAGAGCGTGAACAGCCAGGGGAACAGAATGACCGCCCCGACCGTCACCACCGCTGGCAGGATGAAGATCCAATAGCTGCGCCGGGGGCGCCCCGCCACCGGGGCGGCGGGCGCGGCGTCTGTGGCGGTCGTCGTCACCATGGAACCAAGCCCGCTCACAAGGCTTCGCTGCGCGCCAGCACGGGCCGGAACTCCTCGGTAGCGCGGTGCAGCTCGGCGGCCGGATCGGCGCCCGACAGCATGTTGGTGAGCGCCACGCCCATGATGTCGCGGAACTCGGTCACCGGCACGATGACCGGCAGGGCCAAGCGGCTGATCGGCGCCGAGCCGGCGATCGCGTCGACCCAGGCCCCCGGCATCTTGACGCCCTGGCGGATCGCCGGGTCGTTCAGGACCGAGTTGCGGAACGGCACGCCGGCGCCGGCCTGCAGCAGGCGGGCGCCCATCTGCTTCGAGATCGCCCATTGGCAATAAAGATAGGCCGCTCCCTTGTTCTGGCTCGCCTCGGGTACACCGATGCCGTCGCCGAACGTGCCCGACGCCTGCACCTTGGGCCCGCGCGGCATGACGCCATAGCCGACCTTGCCGACGACGCGGGACTTGTCCGGATCCTCGAGCGGCGGGGCGAAGCCGATGCCGTCGAGCCACATGCCGATCTTGCCCTGCAGGAACGCCGACTGGCATTCCGCCCAGTTGAAGCCCGCCACACCCGGCGGCGCCGCTTTCGTCATGAGTCGCTGATAGAGCTTGGCCGCCTCGATCGCCTCCGGCGTGTCGGTCAAGAGCTTGCCGTCCGGGCCGACGCTGTCCGAGCCATAGCCGAGCAGGAAGCTGGTCCAGACCGGCGTGTTGGCGTTCTTCTGGCCGCGCGCGACGAAGCCGTAGGTATTGGTCTTGGGATCGGTCAGCGCCTCGGCGGCCGCGACCATCTCGTCGAAGGTCTTGGGATAGGCCAGACCCTTCTTCGCGAAGAGATCCTTGTTCCAGTAGATGATCCAATAGTCGACCGAGAACGGCAGGGACCGCATCGTCCCATGGGCATCCTTGGCGAAGGTGAGGCCGGCCTCCGCGAAGTCGCTCTCGACCAGCGACGGATCCGTCAGCGTCGAGTCCTTCATGAAGCCCGAGAGATCGGCCAGCCACTTGGCCTTCTCGAACTGGCGCTTCTGGACGTGGTAGCTCAAGTGCACCACGTCGAAGCTCGGCTTGCCCGAGGTCAGCTCAATGACCGCCTTCTGGCGCTGCTGCTGCTCCGGCACCTGCTCGGACGACACCTTGATGCCGGTGAGTTCCTCGAACTCCTTCTCGTACTGCTGCAGCGTGTCGCCGCGCGGGCTCTTGACGAGGTTGACCTCGATCTTGCTGCCGGCGAACTTCTTCCAGTTCACCTCGGCGAAGGCCGGCCGGATCCCGGCGAGCCCGAGCCCGCCCAGAGCCGCACTGCCGGCCAGGAAGCGGCGGCGCGTCGGCTGCCAAATGATCGATCCCGTCATAATGTCCATCCTCCCCTTGCGTCCGCGGGACGTCGAGCGCCCCGCGCTGATTTGTTCTTTCGAATAGGCGATACCGCGTTCCCCGACCCGGCTCAACTGGTCGAGCGCGCAGTCGCCGCCTGCGGTGCCAGGATCCACCCACCGGCCAGAAATGTGAACAGGAACGCGGCGATGATCGGGGCCAGCGCCAGCGTGTAGAGCCCCGCGACCGGGGTCTGGAACGCCGCCTCCGCCCAGGTCTTGACGTTGGGTGCCACGAAGCCGCCGAGATTGCCGATCGCGTTGATGACCGCGAGCCCGCCCGCCGCCGCCGTGCCGCCCAGATAGCCGGTCGGGAAGGTCCAGAAGATCGGTTGCGAGCAGATGATGCCCATGGTGACGAAGCAGAGCGCGATCACCGCCGGCAGCGGTGCCAGGTGGCCGGATGCGATCAAGCCGCAGGCGATGCAGAGCAGCAACGCGATGCCGAAAGTCCGGCGGAAGCCGGTGCCGACGGCGAGCGGCGGCAGGATCAACGCCGCCACGATCGCGCAGGCCCAGGGTACCGCCGAGACGAATCCCACCAGCACGCCGATATTGACGTGCAGCAGCCCGCTCACCTGCGTCGGCAGATAGAAGGCGACGCCGTAGCTGCTGATCTGGATCAGGAAATAGATCGTCGCGAACAGCATGAGCCGCGGATCGGTCAGCACGGCGCGAAAGCCGGTCTTGCCCTCGGCTGCCTTCACCGCATCCTCGGCCGCGAGTGTCCGGCTCAAGGCGTCGCGCTCCTCCGCTGTGAGCCAGCGGGCGTCCGCCGGGCGATCCGTCAGGTACCAATAGGCCCAGACGCCGACAGCGACCGCGAGCAGCCCTTCGATCAGGAACATCCATTGCCAGCCCATGAGGCCCGCCACGCCGTCGAGATCGAGCAAGGTGCCGGACAAGGGCCCGCCGAACATCAGGGCTAAGGGCGCCCCGAAATAGAACAGGCCCAGGATCCGCCCGCGCGACCGAGCGGGAAACCAATAGGTCATGTAGAGGATGGCGCCGGGGAAGAACCCGGCCTCGGCCAAGCCCAGGAACAGGCGCATGACCGAGAAGGACGTATCGCCGCGGGCCCAGATCATGGCCGCGGCGATGAGGCCCCAGGTCACCATGATGCGCGACATCCAGCGCCGGGCGCCGAACCGGTGCAGCATCAGGTTGCTCGGCACCTCGAACGCGGCATAGCCGATGAAGAACACGCCGGCGCCGAAGGCAAAGGCGGCATCACTGACGCCGGTCGCCGCCTGGAACGCCTGCTTGGCAAACCCGATGTTCGCCCGGTCGAGATAGGACAGCATGTACATGAGGATCAGGAACGGGAGCAGGCGGCGCATCGCCTTCGCCGTGGCGCGATCGAGCGCCGCCTCCCGGTCCTGCCCCCCGTCCCGCCACTGGGCCATGTTGGTCTCGGCCGTCATCCGTTTCCTCCCCGATCGTTTGCGTTCGTTGGTCCGGTCAAAGCCCCTGGGTCAGAGCACCTTGCCGGGATTGAGCAGGTTGCGCGGATCGAGCGCCGCTTTCACCGTGCGCATCAGTGCCAGTTCGATCGGCGAGCGCGTATAGCCGAGCCACCGCTTCTTGGTCGTGCCGATGCCGTGCTCGGCCGAGACGGTCCCGCCGAAGCGGCGGACACAGCCGTAGATCACCTCGTCGATCGTTTCCTTCGGCTGCGGCTCGACCCCGGGCTGGCAGGCGACGATATGCAGGTTGCCGTCGCCGATATGGCCGTAGAACAGCGCCACCACGCCCGGCAGCTGCGCCCGCAGCTCGGCACCGCAAGCCTCGACATAGCGGTTCATCTCGGCGATCGGCAGGCCGATGTCGAACGACTGGTGGCGCCCCAGCACCTGGTTGAACTCGGCGCAGGCATCGCGCACACCCCAGAACGCCTTGACGTCGGCCAGCGACTGGGCGACCGCGGCATCGGCGACGGTGCCGGCCTCCGCCAGTTGCTCGAGCCAGTCCTGGAAGCGCGGGCCGTCGACCGTCGCATCGGTGCCCTGGGCCTCGACCAGCACATAGACCGCATGGTCGCCGCCGATCGGGCTGCGCACATTCGGCACTTGGCGGGTCACGACCTCCCAATAGTCCGGCCACATGACCTCGAAGGCCGACAAGATCGGCCCGAGGCCGCGCCGGGCGGCCGCGAGCAGCTCCAGCACCTTGTCGTAGCTCGAGAGGCCGCAGAGCGCCGCCATCGTGCAGCCCGGCTGCGGGTGCAGCCTGAGCACGGCCCGCGTGATGATGCCGAGCGTACCCTCGCTGCCGACGAACAGCTGCTTCAAGTCATAGCCGGCATTGTTCTTCATCATCTTGTTGAGGCTCGAGACGAGCGTGCCGTCCGGCAGCACCGCCTCGAGCCCCAGCACCATTTCGCGCGCCATGCCGTAGCGGATGACCCGGTTGCCGCCGGCATTGGTCGAAAGATTGCCGCCGATGGTGCAAGAGCCGCGTGCGCCAAGATCGAGCGCACAGAAGAAGCCCGCCGCCTCGGCCGCGCGCTGCACGGTCTCGAGCGGCGTGCCCGCGCGCACCGTCATCGTGCCTGCGGCCGCGTCGATCTCCTCGACGCCGACGAACCGTTCGAGCGAGAGCGCCACGCTGGCGCCGTCGGCGCGCGCACCGCCGCAGAGGCCGGTCAGCCCACCCTGGGGGACGACCGCGATGTCATGGCTGACACAGATGCGCACCGCCGCGGCGACACCTTCCGGGCTGTCGGGCCGCAATACGGCGAGGGGGCGCGAGGCCGGCAACGGGCTCCAGTCCCGCTCGTTGCGCGCGGGGATATCGTCCCCGACGAGCACGGCGGCATCGCCCAGGGCGGACCGGAGCTCTTCGACAATACCGGCGAAATCCTCGGCCGTTTCCGGTTTCGGCAACATGACTGCGTTTCCTCAGAGCTTCGACGTGGCCGGCCTGCTTGACCGCAGGCTTCTCGAAAGGCTGGAATTTGCGGGCTGCCCGCCGCTTTAAAGATCGAGCGCGCGGTTGCGGGCGTGGTTGATGTGCTCGGCGAGGGCGGACGCCGCGACGGCGGGATCGCGCGTCTCGATCGCCTCGATGATCTTGAGATGCTCGCGCATGACCGGCACGACCAGGCCGTCGATGCGGATGCGCTCCTGGCGGATGAGCCGCATCTTGATCGCGTTCACCCGGTAGGCGTTGGTGATGATGCCGTTGCCCAGCGCATCGACGATGGTGTTGTGCAGGCCCCAGTCGGTCGCCTGGGCCTCGGCCTCGACCTCGGGCGTGCAGGCGACGAGCGCCTTGGCGAGCACGCTCTCGTGCGCCGCCCGCTGGGCCGCGATCGCCTCGTCCGTCGCGGTCTCGACGAACAGCATCACCGCTTCCTTCTCGATGAACAGGCGGAACTGGAAGGCGTCGCGGATCAGGTTGAGGTCGATATGGGCGATCTGCATGCCGCGCTGCGGGACGGTGCGGATCAGCCCTTCGGCCTCGATGCGCGGCACCAGCTCGCGGATGGCGCCCAAGGGCAGGCCCGTGAGCTCGACCAGCTCGCGCTGCGAGATGAACTGACCGGGCCGGACGTCGCGCGCCAGGAGGTGGCGCGTGAAGCTCTCGTACGCGCGTTCGCGCAGCTTGAGCGGTTCCGGCTCGGTCATCGCGGGCATCCCGTTCAGGCCGCCGCGGCGGCGAAAAGCGCGTCGTAGCGGGCCGCGAGCCGTACCGCTTCCTCGGCGCCGAGCGGCATCAGCGGCGGACGGACCGCGCGCCACGAGACATCCGCCGTGCGATGGGCGACCAGCGCCTTGACCGCCGGGATGACCGGGTGGGCCAGCACCGCCTCGACCAGCGCATTGATGCGCTGATCGTCGTGGCCCTCGAGCGCCAGCGGCCGCAAGCGGTCCGGGCAGATGTTGGCGAGGCCGGAGATGGCACCCTCGCCGCCGAGCCGCACGCCTTCGGCCAGATAGCGCTCGTCGCCGATCAGGATCGCGAGATCGCGGTGCGCCGCCAGCAGCCGCTGCGTATAGGCCCAGTCGCCCGAGGAATCCTTGACGCCGACGACGACCTCCGGGAACGCCGTGCGCAGCCGGCCGACGAGCTCGATCGTGAGCGGCACGGCCGTGACCGACGGGATGTTGTAGAGCAGCACGCCGCGCGCGGCGCCGCCCAGCCGCTCGAACAGCTGGGCAAACCAGGCGAACAGGCCGTCGTCGCCGACGCCCTTGAAATAGAACGGCGGGGGCAGCAGCACGGCCTTGCAGCCGACTGCCAGCACCTGCCGCATCTGCGCCGCGGCGTCGGCGATCGAGGCCGCGGCGACGGCACCGACGATCTGGTCGCCGGTGATGCCGCCCTCGGAGAGGGCCGCCAGCAACGCCGTCCGGTCGTCCAGGCCGATCGACGAGCCCTCGCCCGTGGTGCCGAACAGGGTAACGCTCGAGCAGCCGCCCATCAGGCACCAGCGCGCCTGGACGAAGGCGCGCGCCAGGTCGATCGACCCGTCGCTCGTGAACGGCGTGGTCATGGCCGCCGACAGGCCGAAGCGCGCACGTTGCTGGGTCACGGCCGTCAATCTCCATTCCACAAAACTGGACACGGGACAGTGAGTAGTCGCCGCGTTTCGACTAACATGTTAGCCAGAGCAGAAATCGTTGGCAAGCGATCGCGACAATGCTACCGATGCCGCGCGGACCCAACTGGCAGTAGGGGGGGCCGCCAGCAGGGAGGACGCGCCCATGATCTTCGCCGCCATGCAGGATGGAACGCGCCTCGGCCTCGGCGGGGCACCGCTCGGCAACCTGTTCCGCACGGTCGCCGAGGCCGAGGCCCAGGCACTCGTTGCCCATGCCTGGCGCGACGGCTGCCGGACCTTCGACACAGCACCCCATTACGGTAATGGCTTGAGCGAGCATCGCATGGGCACGGCCTTGCGGCCGGTGCCCCGCGATGAGCTGGTGCTGTCGAGTAAGGTCGGCCGCCTGCTGGAGCCGGACGCGACGGCGCCGGCCGAGCAGAATTCCTATGTGGCGGTGCTGCCGTTCCGCCAGCGCTGGGACTATTCGGCGGCCGGCGTCAGGCGCAGCGTCGAGGACAGCCTGCAGCGCCTGGGCCAAGCCCGGCTCGACGTCGCCTTCATCCATGATTGCGACGCGGTGACCCACGGCGCGGGCCACGCCCGCATCCGCGCCCAGGTGATCGGCGAAACGATCCCGGCGCTTGAGGATCTCAAGGCGACCGGCCTCGTCCGCCATATCGGGCTCGGCGTCAATGACGTCGAGATCTGCCTGGACGTGCTGCACGCGGCCCGGATCGATTGCCTGCTGCTCGCGGGGCGCTACAGCCTGATCGACCATTCGGCCTTGGCCGAACTGCTGCCGCTGGCGCACGCCCGCGGCACGCGCATCGCCCTCGGCGGCGTGTTCAATTCCGGCATCCTCGCGACCGGCGTGCGGAACACGAGCGCGCCCATCCGCTTCAATTATGACCGCGCCGGCCAGGAATGGATCGAGCGCGTCGCCGCGATCGAGGCGATCTGCGCCGAGGAGGCGGTGCCGCTCCGGGCGGCGGCCCTGCAATTCCCGCTCGCCCATCCGGCCGTCGAGATCCTGCTGGCCGGCGCCCAGACGATCGGCGAATGGGACGACACGCGCGCGATGCTGCGCCAGCCGATCCGCGCCGGCTTCTGGCGACGTCTCCAGACGGCGGGGCTGCTGCCACCCGAGGCGCCGGTACCGGAGGCGGCATCATGATCGACGCCCATTTCCACATCTGGCGCCCGGCGCGCGGCGACTATGGCTGGCTGACGCCGGCGCTCGGGGCGCTCCATCGCGACGTGGCGATCGCCGATTGGCGGCGCGAGGCAGCGCCGTGCGGCGTGACCGGCGGCATCCTGGTGCAGGCGGCGCCGACCGAGGCGGAGACCCGCTTCCTGCTGGACGCGGCCGCGGCCGAACCGGGTGCGCCGGTGCTGGCCTCGTGGGTGCTGGGCGTGGTCGGCTGGGTCGATCTCACGGCCGCCGACGCGCCGCACCGGGTCGCGGAAGCCGCGCGCGCCCCACGCCTCAAGGGCCTGCGCCCGATGCTGCAGGACATCGCCGATCCGGAATGGATCCTGGCATCGGCAGTAGCACCTGGGCTCGCGGCAATGGCGGCGCACGGGCTCACGTTCGACGCGCTGGTGCGGCCCGTCCACCTGCCGCGCATCCGGACGCTCGCGGCCCGGCATCCGGACTTGACCATCGTCATCGATCACGGCGCCAAGCCCGACATCGCCGGCGACGCGTTTGCGCCGTGGGCCGACGAGATCGAGCGCATCGCGCGCGACACGCAGGCCTTCTGCAAGCTGTCGGGCCTGCTGACCGAGGCCGGCTCGTCGCCGGAGCGGTTGCCGCGCTACATCGCCCATCTCGCCGCCTGCTTCGGGCCCGAGCGGCTCATCTGGGGCAGCGACTGGCCGGTGCTGGAACTGGCCGGCAACTACCGCGACTGGCATGCGCTGGCACTGAATTTGGTGCCCGCGGCCGACCGCGACGCCGTGTTCGGCGGCAACGCACGGCGCGCTTACCGACTGGACTGACCGCCCCGGCTCAGGCCTCGCCGAAGCCCATCAGCGCGAGGATCTCGCGCCGGAGCGCCTGCAGCGCTGGATCGTCGCGATGGCGCGGATAGGGCCGGTCGACCGACAGCACCGCCTTGATGCGCGCCGGCCGTTCGCTGAACACGACGACCCGGTTCGCCATCAGCAGCGCCTCCTCCACATCGTGCGTCACCATGACGGCGGTGAAGCCGGCACGCTGCCACAACCGCACCAGCTCACCCTGCATGGTGATGCGCGTCAGCGAGTCGAGCTGGCCCAGCGGCTCGTCGAGCAGCAAGAGCGCCGGATCGTTGACGAGCGCACGGGCGAGCGCCGCGCGCTGCGCCATGCCGCCCGACAGCTGGTGCGGCAGCGCGCCGTCGAACGCCCTGAGCCCGACGAGATCGAGCGCTTCGTCGACCCGGTCGCGCCGCGCCGGCAGCAGGCCGCGCGCCTCGAGCCCGAGTGCCACGTTCTGCCGGACCGTCCGCCAGGGATAGAGCGTCGGTGCCTGGAACACCAGGATACGCGACGGGTCGGGCCGGCCGATCGGCACGCCGTCGGCCAAGAGGCGCCCCGCGCTCGGCCGGTCGAGCCCGGCGATGAGCCTGAGCAAAGTCGACTTGCCGCAGCCGCTCGGCCCCAGCAGCGCGACGAACTCGCCGGCGGCGATCTCAAGATCGATTCCCTCGAGCACGGGCAGCGGCGCGCCGTGCAGGCGGAAGCCGTGGCTCACGTGCTCGATGTCGAGGCGGAGCGCTGCGAGCGCCGCAGGACGGTCGAGTGCTTCGGCCGCTACCATCGGAGCAATCCCTTCTGCCAGGCGAGCGCCCGGTCGCGGACGCGGAACAGCAACGTGACGAGCCCGGAGCACATGAGCGCCATCACCAGGAGGGCCGCGTACATGTTGGCGTAGGCCGCCCAGCCCTGGGCCCATTGCAGATACCAGCCGAGGCCCGACTTGACGCCCAGCATCTCGGCCACGACCAGCACCGAGAAGGAGGCACCCAAGCCCATGAACAGGCCGACGAAGACATGGGGCAGCGCCGCCGGGATGGCGACGCGCAGCACGAGGAAGCGCTCGCCGGCGCCGAGCGTGCGCGCGATGTCGTAATAGGCGCTGTTGACGCCGGCGATACCGGACCAGGTCAGGACCGTGACCGGAAAGGCGGTCGCGAGCGCGATCAGGAAAGTGCTGGCGCTCCAGCTCGTCGGGAAGACGAAGAAGGCAAGCGGCAGCCAGGCGGTCGCCGGCAGCGGCCCGACCAGGCGCAGCACCGGATGGACCCAATAGCCGACGACACGCGACCAGCCGATGGCGACGCCGGTGACGAAACCCGCCACGGCGCCGATCAGATAGCCGCTGGTGAGCAGGATCAGCGAATGGACGACACTGTCGCCGAGCCGCGGCCAATCGTCGAGATAGACCTCGAGGAACGCCTGCGGCGGCGCGAAGAACGGCCGCGGCAACAGCTCGAGCTTGGCGGTTGCGATCTCCCAGAGTGCGAAGACGATAGCAAGCACGCTGAGCCAAGCCGCCGCCCGCCGCGGCCCGCCGCGGCCCGCCCCAGCGCGGCCCGACAAGGGCGGCAATGATCGAGAGGAGTCCGAGGCCCGCCTCGAGCCCGGCGAGCCCGTCGGTGTAGGCCCAGTCGTCGGCGTTCGGCCAGAACCGGACGATCGCCGCCGCCGCGAACCAGAGCGCACCTACGACAAGGCCGCCCGGCCAAAGGCTCCATCCCCGCCGCGCCGCGCCCAAGGCGAGGCCGGCATCTGCGTGATCAAGTGAAGACATCGGCATAGACCTTGTCGGCGAATTTGGTGGCATCCGTGCTTTGCTTGATCACGTCGACCAGCTTCAGCTCATCGGCATAGAGCGCGATCTCCTGCCGGAAATCGGCGCCGACCGGATGATGGTGGTGCGTGTGGCTGCGCAGCATGGCAGCGAGGTCGGCGACCGATGCCTTGGAATATTTCGCGAAGATCGCCGCCGCCTCATCGGGATTGTTCGCGACCCATTCGCCGGATTCGAGCAGCGCTTCGTTCAAAGCCTTGGCCGCCGCCCGATCCTGGCGCAGCAGGCTGCCGCGCACGCCGACGACGCAGCACACCCGGTGCTGGAAGTCACCCGAGAGGTTGGTCGCAACCTCGACCAGGTCGAAGTTGCTCTTGAGCAGCCAGGTGTTGGGATCGCCATCGGCCAGCGCCTGCGCCTCGCCCTTCTGCACCGCGAGACCCAAGAGGTCGGCCGGATACTGCCGCCATTCGACGTCGCGCGTCGGGTCGAGCCCCTGCTGCTTCAGCACGATCGAAAAGAAATTCTTGGCCGGGCTCGCCTGGTCCGACACGGCGACCACCTTGCCCTTGAGGTCGCGCACCGCGGCGACGCCCGAGCTCTTCGAGGTCAGGAGCCGGATGCAGCCACCATGAATGCCGCTCGTCAGCTTGACGTCGAAGCCCTGTTCCAGCGGCTTCAGCCACCGGAGCGCCATGCCGACGCCGGCATCCGCCTTGCCGGTTGCGATCGCTTCCAGGAGCTGGTCGGTCGAGCCCGCGAAATTGACGAGTTCCACCTGCAGGCCGTGGCGGGCGAAGATGCCGCGCTCGTCGGCCGCCGGCACGGCGACGGTGCAGATCGCCGTCGCGTTCCAGGTGAGCTTCAACTGTTTCAGCGGGCCGCTCGCATCGGCCACCTGCTCGATGCCGGTGCAAATCGGTGAGTGCGCGAGCGGGTCTGGATCGGCGAAGACGCGCCCCGCCATAAGCCCAAACGGCGCCACGACCCCCGCGGCCCCCGCCGTCTGCAGCAGGCGGCGCCGCGACACTGGGCCCGACCGCCTCTCTACGTCTGGAAAATTCACCATCATCCGCTCCCCCAAGAGGATCACCTCTCTACGGTTGGAGAGGAAATCGATTGAGTCAATATGATGGATGAAATGGTGCTATATTGGATATTTCAGCCAGAACGTGAGGCGCTGCCTCGTGATTCGCCGTTGGCCGCACCACCTCCATGATACACATATCTCGTATGCGCAAAATATATAATTGACAATTAAAATATGTGTTTTAGGCTAATTCAACAGCGCCGATTTGACAAATCCAGATTGCGGGCGCTCAACAAATGCAGCTAAAGCGGGGCCATCCCGCCCCGACGTTCGTTTCAGGAGTGCGGTCGATGAGCAGAGCAATTCCCCGTCCTTTCGACACCCCGCGCGACCGTTGCTGTCGCTGTTTCCGGGTGACCTCGCGCGCCTGATCTTCGGCGCCCTCTCCTCGATTGTTCCGATCGGCCGCCCTCAGCGCGGCGCGGTGCCGGTCATGCGGAGTTCCCAATGCGTCTTTTCCGTCTCGCCGCCGTCCTGGTCGGCCTCGCCGCCAGCGCCTTGCAGGCCCCGGCCCATGCCGCCGACCCGGTGAAGCTGCGCATCGGCGTGCAGAAATACGGCACGCTCGTCATCCTGGCGCAACAGCACACGCTCGAGGAGCGCTTGAAGCCGCTCGGCGTCACGGTCGAATGGAGCGAGTTCCCCGGCGGGCCGCAGCTCCTCGAAGCGCTCTCGGCCGGCGCCATCGATTTCGGCACGACCGGCGACGCACCGCCGATCTTCGCCCAGGCGGCGCGCAACGCGCTCGTCTATGTCGCGGTCGAGCCGCCGGCGCCGACCGGCGAGGCGATCCTGGTGCCCAAGGACTCGCCGATCCACACGCTCGCCGACCTCAAGGGCAAGAAAGTGGCGCTCAACAAGGGCTCGAACGTGCATTTCCTGCTGGTCCAGGCGCTCGCCAAGGCAGGCCTGACGCCGAAGGACATCTCGCCCGTCTATCTGGCGCCGGCTGACGCTCGCGCCGCGTTCGAGCGCGGCAATGTCGACGCCTGGGTGATCTGGGACCCGTTCCTGGCCGCGGCCCAGGCGGCGACCGAGGCGCGGGTGCTGGCCGACGGCACGGGCCTCGCGACCAACCGGCAATTCTACCTGGCCTCGCGCCAGCTCACCCAAACCCGGCCCGACCTCATCCAGGCGATCACCCAGGAGATCGTCAAGACCGATGCCTGGGCCCAGGACCATCAGCACGACGTGGCCGAGCTCTTGAGCCCCAAGACCGGCCTGCCGGTCCCGGTCCTGGAAAAATCACTCGCCCGCCTCGGCTATGGCGTGACGCCGATCGACGAGCCGGTGCTGCAGTCCCAGCAGCAGATCGCCGACACGTTTTTCCAGCTGGGCCTGATCCCAAAGCCGATCGCCGTGCATGACGCGGCGTGGAACGCCCGGTCCTGACGGAGCCTATTGCCATGTCGCTCAATCTCTTCTGGTTCCTGCCGACCCACGGCGACGGCCGCTACCTGGGCACGTCCGAAGGCGCCCGGCCGGTCACGCTCGACTATCTGAAACAGATCGCCCAGGCGGCCGACTCGCTGGGATATGGCGGCGCCCTGCTGCCGACCGGCCGGTCGTGCGAGGACTCCTGGGTCGTGGCCTCGGCGCTGGTGCCGCTCACCGAGCGCCTCAAGTTCCTGGTCGCGGTCCGCCCCGGCCTGCAGACGCCATCGGTCGCGGCCCGCATGGCCGCGACGCTCGATCGGCTGTCGGGCGGGCGGCTCCTGATCAATGTCGTGACCGGCGGCGACCCGGTCGAGCTCGAAGGCGACGGCCTGTTCCTCGGCCACGAGGAGCGCTATCGCCTGACCGACGAGTTCCTCACCATCTGGCGGCGGCTGCTCGCCGGGGAGACGGTCGATTTCGTCGGCCGGCACCTGAAGGCGCGCGGTGCCAAGCTGTTCTTCCCGCCCATCCAGACGCCGCACCCGCCGCTCTATTTCGGCGGCTCGTCGCCGGCCGGCCAGGAGGTCGCGGCAACCCACGTCGACTATTACTTGACCTGGGGCGAGCGGCCGGAAGACGTCGCCGCCAAGATCGCCGAGGTCAAGGCCCTGGCCGCCGCGGCCGGCCGGTCGCTCAAGTTCGGCATCCGCCTCCATGTCATCGTGCGCGAGACGGAGGATGCGGCCTGGCAGGCGGCGAACGATCTCATCCGGCACGTCGACGATGCCAAGATAGCCGAGGCGCAGAAGACCTTCGCGCGCTTCGATTCCGTGGGTCAGCAGCGCATGGCGGCGCTGCACGGCGGTAGCACCGCACGCGACCGGCGCACGCTCGAGGTGAGCCCCAATCTCTGGGCCGGCGTCGGCCTCGTGCGCGGCGGCGCCGGCACGGCGCTGGTCGGTGATCCCGAGACCGTGGCGGCCCGCATCCAGGAATATGCGGCGCTCGGCATCGACACCTTCATCCTGTCGGGCTACCCGCACCTGGAGGAGGCCTATCGCGTGGCCGAGCTGCTGTTCCCGCTGCTGCCGGTCGCGGGCACCGCGAGGCCCGGCGCCGATCCGGCCTTGGGCGGGCCGTTCGGCGAGCTGATCGCGAACGAGGTCGTCCCGCCGCGGAAGGCCGTACGATGAGCCGGCCCGCCACGACCCGGACCTTGCGGGCACTCGTCCCTTGGCTGCTGCCGGCCGTCCTGATTGTCGTCTGGCAGGCGGCGTCGACCGGTGGCCTGATCGCGACGCGCGTGCTGCCGGCGCCGTTCGACGTCATCGCCGCCGCCTGGAAGCTCGCCGGCACCGGCGAGCTCTGGCAGGACATCCTGGTCAGCAGCGGCCGCGCCGGCGCCGGCTTCGTCGTCGGCGGCGCCATCGGCTTCGCGCTCGGCATCCTGAACGGTGCGTCGGCCGGGGCGGCGCGGCTGCTCGACAGCTCGCTGCAGATGCTGCGCAACATCCCGCACCTGGCGTTGATCCCACTCGTCATCCTGTGGTTCGGCATCGACGAGACGGCGAAGCTGTTCCTGGTGGCCCTCGGCGTGTTCTTCCCGATCTATCTCAACACCTATCACGGTGTGCGGACCGTCGATCCGCAGTTGATCGAGATGGCCCGCGTCTATGGGCTCAGCCGCCGCCGCGTGTTCTTCGAGGTGATCCTGCCCGGCGCCCTGCCGTCGATCCTGGTGGGATTGCGCTACGGGCTCGGCATCACCTGGCTGACCTTGATCGTGGCCGAGACGATCTCGGCCTCGTCCGGCATCGGCTACCTCACCATGAACGCGCGCGAGTTCCTCGAGACCGACGTCGTCGTGCTCGGCATCCTGATCTATGCCGCGCTGGGCAAGCTCGCGGATTGGGGCGCCCGCCTGCTCGAACGGCGCTGGCTCGCCTGGCACCCGACCTTCCAAGCGGAGTTCGTCCGATGAACGCGATCCTCGACTGGCTGCCGCCGGACCTCGCGCAATATCCCGCCGCCGCCCCGCGCGAGACGGTGGACAGCGAGCGCGGCCGGCGCCCCCGCGCGCCGGGCGTCGCGGTCGACGTCACCCATGTCGCGAAACGGTTCGGCGAGACCCAAGTGCTGCGCGACATCGACCTCGCCGTGCGGCCAGGCGAATTCGTTGCCATCCTCGGCCATTCCGGCTGCGGCAAGAGCACGCTCCTTCGGCTCATTGCCGGCCTGGACCGGCCGAGCGACGGCGTGGTCTCGGTTGACAGCCGCCGGCTTGACGGCGCCGCCCGCACGACCGACACGGGCGACACGCGCATCCTCTTCCAGGAGGCTCGGCTGCTGCCGTGGCGCCGGGTGCTCGACAATGCGGCGATCGGCGGCACGGGCGAGGCCTGGCGCACCAAGGCGCGCGCGACGCTCGACCGGGTCGGGCTCGCTGACAAGGCCGACCGTTGGCCGGCGACGCTCTCGGGCGGCCAGCGCCAGCGCGTGGCCCTCGCCCGCGCGCTCGTCTCCGAGCCTCGCCTGCTGCTGCTGGACGAGCCCCTGGGCGCGCTCGACGCGCTCACCCGGCTCGAGATGCAGGTGCTGATCGAGGAAGTGTGGCAGGCCCAGGGTTTCACCGCGATCCTGGTGACGCACGACGTCGCCGAGGCCGTGCGCCTGGCCGACCGGATCGTCGTGCTGGATCAGGGCCGGATCGTCGAGACCTATGCTGTCGAACAGCCGCGGCCCAGGCCGCTCGGCGACGCCGAGCTCGGCCGGATCGAGCAGCGCATCCTCGATCGGCTCATGCGCCGCAAAGCATCATGAGTTCCCCGCCCCGCCCCTGTGCCCCCCGCAATAACCGAGGAGTGCGGCCGATGATGACCCGTCGTTGTTGACGCTGCGGATCTTGCCGCGCGCCTGAGCCCGTCTCCGGCGCCTTCCTTCTCCGTCATTCGAGGATCCCGCGCATGAGCCTCACCATGCGCCGACCCATCCGGCTGTCGATCGCGCCGGGCGGGACGGACAAGCTGCGCCCGCAATTCGCCGAGCGCGAGCGCCACCTAGGA
The DNA here is from genome assembly GCF_014643535.1 of Aliidongia dinghuensis. Lineage (NCBI taxonomy): Bacteria > Pseudomonadati > Pseudomonadota > Alphaproteobacteria > Rhodospirillales > Dongiaceae > Aliidongia > Aliidongia dinghuensis. The sequence goes on from NZ_BMJQ01000021.1 coordinate 54,886, forward strand.
GCGGCCGACGCGCTCGCCGAGGCCTTCGCCGCCGAGGCCGCGAAGCACGACCGTACCGGCCGCCTGCCGCGCAGCCATTTCGATCGGCTGCACGAGGCCGGGTTCCTGAACCTGACCGTGCCGGCCGAGCTGGGCGGCGGCGGTGTGGGGCTCGGCGAAGTCGTCGGCATTATCGGCCGGATCGCGCGCGGCGACGCTTCGACCGCCCTCGTCCTCGCCATGCATCTGCTGCACGTGGCGTCGATCTTCCGCAAGCCGACCTGGCCCCGGCATCTGGCCGAGCGGATCGCCTGGGAGATCCTCGACGGCCCGGCGCTCATCAACGCGCTCCGCGTCGAGCCGGAGCTGGGCTCGCCCGCGCGCGGCGGCCTGCCGGCGACGGTGGCGCGGCGGACCGAGCGCGGCTGGCGGCTCGACGGGCACAAGATCTATTCGACCGGCAGCACGCATCTCGCCTGGGCGCTCGTCTGGGCCCGCACCGCCGAGGCCGAGCCGCGCACCGGGCTCTTCCTGGTGCCGATGAACGCGGCCGGCATCCGCATCGAGGAGACGTGGAACCACCTTGGCATGCGGGCGACGGCGAGCCACGACGTGCTGTTCGAGAACGTGCTGCTGCCGGCCGACCACGCCGTCGACATCCGCGCGCCCGCGGACTGGGCCGGCCCTGACCCGGTACAGACGGCCTGGAACACGCTCACCATCACAGCCCTCTATGACGGCGTCGCCCGGGCGGCGCGCGACTGGTTCGTGGGCTACGCGCGGGATCGGCGCCCGGCCAACCTCGGCGCCCCGCTCGCGACCCTCGAGCGCTTTCAGGAAGCGGTGGGCGAAATCGACGGCTGGCTCGCGGTCAACCGGCGCCTGATCACGGGTGCCGCCGCGGAAGTCGATGCCGAGCCGGCGTCGCTCGCCGCGGCCGAGGCCGGCCTCATCAAGCGCACCGTCACGGACAACGCGATCAAGGCGGTCGAGCGCGCGCTGGAGCTCACCGGCAACCGCGGGCTCGACCGCACCAGCCCGCTCGAACGCCACTACCGCGACGTGCTCTGTAGCCGCATCCACACGCCGCAGAACGACAGCATCCTCGTCGCCGCAGGCCGCGCCGCCTTCGGCCTCTGAAACGCCATTGGAAGGAATCATTATGAGCGTCGAATTCATCGGCATGATCGCGACCCGCAAGGCGTCGGAGATCCATCCGGCCGAAGGCCCGATCATCGACCGCGACTATGTCCGCCGCTTTGCAGAAGCCCATGAGCAGGCCGGCTTCGACCGCATCCTGGTCGCTCATCATTCGACCGGGCCGGACGCGTTCCTCGTTGTCTCCTATGCCGCGACGGTGACCGATCGCCTCGGCTTCATGCTGGCGCACCGGCCGGGCTTCGTCGAGCCGACGCTGGCCGCGCGCAAGCTCGCGACCCTGGATCAGTTCACCGGCGGCCGGCTCGCCGTGCACATCATCTCGGGCGGCGACGATGCCGAGCAGCGGCGCGACGGCGATTTCCTTGGCCATGACGAGCGCTACGCCCGCACCGACGAATATGTCGACATCCTGCGCCGGATCTGGACCAGCGACCGGCAGTTCGACCACAACGGCGCTTACTATCGCTTCCAAGGCGGCTTCTCCGAGGTGAAGCCGGTGCAGAGGCCGCACATCCCGATCTATTTCGGCGGCGCCTCGGCCCCGGCGATCGACGTCGCCGGCCGCCATGCCGACATCTATGCGCTCTGGGGCGAGACCCACGAGCAGGTGCGCGAGCAGGTGGCGCGCGTGCGGGCGAGTGCGGCCCGCCACGGCCGGCAGATCCGCTTCAGCGTGTCGTTCCGCCCGATCCTCGCTGATACGGAGGAGGCCGCCTGGGCGCGCGCCGCGGATATCCTGGAGCGGACCCGCGCGCTCCGTACGGCGCAGGGTGCCGGCCCCGGAGACCCGAAGCAGAGCGAGGGCGCCCGCCGGCTCCTGGACGCCGCGGCGCAAGGCGACCGGGTCGACAAGCGGCTGTGGACCGCGATCGCGCGCGAGACCGGCGCCCGCTCGAACTCGACGGCACTGGTCGGCACGCCCGAGCAGGTCGCGGACGCGCTGCTCGACTATTGGGACCTGGGCGTCACTACCTTCCTCATCCGCGGCTTCGACCCGCTGGAGGATGCGATCGACTACGGCCGGGCGCTGATCCCGCACACACGCGAACTGGTCGAGCGGCGCCTGGCCCAGCGCCCGGCGAAGGCAGGGTGACGCCATGAGCCAGCAACCGCAGCGCCGTTTCGCGCTCGAAGACCCGCCGATCCGCCCCTCGATCGCGGCGGAGCGGCGCCACCGCCAGGAGCGGCTCGCCGGCGCGTTCCGGCTGTTCACCCGCTATGGCTTCGACCAGGGGCTCGCCGGCCATATCACGGCGCGCGATCCCGGCCTGCCCGATCATTTCTGGGTCAATCCGCTGGGCCTGCATTTCAGCCGCATCCGCGTGTCCGACCTGCTGCTGGTCAACGATCAAGGCGACATCGTCGAGGGCGACCGGCCGGTCAACCGCGCCGCCTTCGCGATCCACTCGGCAATCCACAAGGCACGGCCCGACGTGGTCGCGGCCGCCCACGCGCACTCGCTCTACGGCAAGGCCTGGTCGAGCCTCGGCCGGCCGCTCGCCCCCATCACCCAGGACGCCTGCGCCTTCTACGGCGACCAGGGCCTGTTCGACGACTTTACCGGCGTCGTCTACGACACGAGCGAGGGCGACCGCATCGCGGCGGCCCTCGGGACCCACAAGCTCGTCATCCTGCGCAACCACGGCCTGCTGACGGCGGGACCCAGCGTCGAGGCGGCGGCCTGGTGGTTCATCGCTGCCGACAATGCCGCCCACGCGCAGCTGCTGGCCGAGGCCGCGGGCACGCCGCGCGCGCTCGACCATGAGATCGCGACCGTGACAGCGGCGCAGGTCGGCCAGCTGCGCTCGGCCCATTACGCCTTCGAGGCGCTGTGGCAAGGCCTCGTCGCCGACGAGCCCGACCTCTTGGAGTAGCCGCCCATGCGCCCTCTCCTGCTCGGCTTGGTCCTCCTGGGCCTCGCGACCGTCGCCCGCGCGGAGGTGACACTCGAGCTTGCCGACCAGAAGGGCGGCGAGCATGCGCTGCTGGACGCGGCCGGCGAGCTCAAGGACCTGCCCTACCGGATCGACTGGCACGAATTTCCGGCGGCCGCCCCTCTGGCCGAGGCGCTCAACGCCGGCGCCGTCGACAGCGGCCCGATCGGCGACGCGCCGCTCGTCTTCGCGCTCGCCGCCGGCGCCCGGATCCGGGCGATCGGCGTCAACCGCTCGGACCCGACCGGCACGGCGATCGTGGCACTGCCCTCCAGTTCGCTGGCCACCAGTCCGCTCGCCGGCGCCGCGAGCCTCAAGGGCCGGCGCATCGCGACGGGGCGCGGCTCGATCGGCCATTACCTCGTGCTGGCGGCGCTGAAGAGCGCCCACCTCTCGCCCGCCGACGTGACGCTGCTGTTCCTCAGCCCGAGCGACGCCAAGACCGCGCTTGCGACCGGGTCGGTCGACGCCTGGTCGACCTGGGAGCCCTATACCTCGGTCGAGGAGCTGACCGACCATGCGAAGCTCGTCGTCGACGGCCGCGGCCTGTCTTCAGGCCTGAGCTACCAGGCGGCGACGGTCGCCGCGATCCGCGACAAGCACGCAGCGCTCGATGACCTGTTGCACCGATTGGATCGCGCGCAGCGCTGGTCGCTCGCTCACGAGGACGAGTACGCGCGGCAATTGGCAGCGCTCACCGGCGTGCCGGAGGAGGCGGCGCGCCGTTCGCTCGTCCGCCGCCAGCAGACCTGGATCCCGATCGACGATGCCGTCGTCGCGGCGCAGCAGCAGGTCGCCGACACTTATGCCGAGGCCGGCATTATCCATGCCCGCCTGGACGTCGCGCCGACCTTCGACCGCAGCTTCACCGCGCCGGTGAAGCAGACCGCGTCACCTTGAGCCCGAGGAGATCCCGCCCATGAAACATGTCGTCTCCCTCATCCTGCTCGGCGCACTCGTGGCGCTGCTCGCCGCGACCGGCCTCGCCCGGGCTGAGGACATCTCGCTCCGGGTCGGCGATCAGAAGGCGGGCTTGAAAGCACTGCTCGAAGTATCCGGCCTCGCCAAGGACCTGCCCTACAAGGTGCAATGGTCCGAGTTCCCGGCCGCGGCACCGATCCTGGAGGCGCTCAACACGGGGGCACTGGACGTCGGCTATACGGGCGACCTTGCGTTCCTCACGGTCTATTCGGCAGGCGCCCCCATCCGGGCGATCGGCGGCACGCGCTCGGCCGCCCGGTCCCAGGCGATCCTGGTGCCGAAGGACTCGCCCGCCCGCACGATCGCCGACCTCAAGGGCAAGCGGCTCGCCGGCAACAAGGGCGGCTGGGGCCAGTTCCTGATCCTGGCCGTGCTGGAGCAGGCGGGCATTCCCGCCGACCAGGTGAAATGGAGCTATCTCGGCCCGATCGACGCGCGGGCGGCGCTCCTCTCCGGCGCGGTCGACGGCTGGGCGATCTGGGAACCCTATGTCTCGACCGCCATCATGCAAGACGGCGCCCGCGTCATTGCCGACGGCACGGGGCTCACGCCGACCATCACCTTCCTGGTCGCGAACCAGCAGGCGATCGCGAGCCGCCGCGCGGCGCTCGCCGATTTCCGCCGCCGGCTCTATGCCGCCTGGGCCTGGGGGCTCGAGCATATCCCCGAGTATGCCGCCTATAATGCCGGCCTCACCGGCCTGTCGGCGCCGATCGTGGCACGCGCTTACGAAGATGATCACCGCACCCCGCTCGCGATCGACGATGCCGTGATCGCCGAGGTGCAGCAGGCGGCCGACCGCTCGACCCGCTACGGCATTCTGCTGCGGCGGGTCGATGTCGCCGCCGCGATCGACCGCAGCTTCGACACGCCGGCCCTCTCGCAATAGCACCGCCCAAGCCCAAGGAAGCTTCATGCCTGATTCAATTGACCGGCCTTGTCTTGTCTCGCCGGCACAGTATCGCGCAGCGATGGGCCTGGTCCCGGCCGCCGTGACGATCATCACCGCCCGCCATGGCGCGCTCCGCAACGGCCTGACCGCGACGGCCGTCACTTCCGTCAGCGCCGAGCCGCCGCAGTTGCTCATCTGCGTCAATCGGCAGGCGAGTGCCGAGCCGCTGATCGACGGCGCCGGGCGCTTCGCCGTCAATATCCTGACGCCGGCGCACGAGGACGCCGCCCGCCGCTTCGCGCAATCGAAGCTCTCCGCCGAGGAGCGTTTCGCCGGCGGCTGGATCGACTTGCCGTCCGGCGTCCCAGCCCTCGCCGACGCGCTCGCCGTGTTCGACTGCCGGGTCGTCCAGCAGAGCCGGCTCGGCACCCACTCGCTGTTCATCGGCGAGGTGCTGGAGATCGCGACCGGCGCGGGCGAGCCGCTGCTCTACCACGCCGGCCGCTATCGCACGCTCGCTTAAGCCTCAAGCGCCAGCACCGCAAAGCTCGCGAGCCAGTGCTCGCCCATGTAGTCGCCGGCGAGATGCGGCAGGCCGGCGGCCAGATGGATCTCGGCCGCCTCCTCCGCCACCGGCCGGCGCTCGTCGCCCGCCGGCAGCGCCGCCGCAAGCGAGCGCCAGCACCAGGCACGGCTCAGGTTCAGGCCATCGAGATGGGCGGTCTTGCCATCGGTCCGGTCGGAGACGGTCGCTGGTTGGAACAGGGTGCGGGGCTCGCCCGTGGCGATGCGCGGCAGGAAGCGGTCGAACCAAGGCAGGAATTCCTCGGCCGGCAGCAGGCGCCGCATGCATTCGGCCTCGATCAGGGCGGAGGACTGGAAGTCGTCGCCGCTGGGTTCGCCCCAGGCCGGGCAGTCGGCATCCTCGCCATACCAGCGGCGACCGGTCGCGAGGAGCAGCGCCGCGAGCTCGGCATCGGCCGTCGCCGCGGCATAGTCAGCCGCCATGCGCAGGCCGAAGGCCGTGTTGAAATGCGTGCCGACGCGCACCGGGAACGTCGCGAGCGGCAGGAAATCCCGGAAGCGCTGGGCAAAGATGCGGGCGAGCGGCGCCAATTCCACGGCCCAGCGCGGGTCCTCGTGGCCCACGAGTTCCGCCGCGAGCTTCAAGAGCCAGGCCCAGCCATAGGGTCGCTTGAAGCCGCGCGCGGTCGGTGCCGCGAGATAGGCGCACTCGACCGCGATCTTCTCCACCACGAACTGCCGGTCGAACAGCGCGCGGATTTCGGCAGCCGGCGCGAAGTCGGGAAAGCGGCGCAAGAGGTGGGCCAGCATCCAATAACTGTGGACGCAGGAATGCCAGTCGTAGCTGCCGTAGAACACCGGGTGCAGTTCGCTCGGCGTCCGCGCGTCGGCCGGCCCGGCCAGCACGTGGTCCGGCTTGTTCGGATATTCGCGGGTCACGTGCCCGAGGGCGATCCGCGCGAATTCCGCCGCCAGGTCTTGGGTCAGGGTCCGTCGCATCGTGGTCCTTCCTGTCATGGGTATAGAAACTACGCCGCCGCGGTCGAGCGGATCGCGGCCGCCAGCGTCCGGAGCGCGCCGCGCGCCTGGCGATCGAAAACGCCCGAATAGAGCACGATGTCGCGCGCGGGCAGCGGCGGCAGACCCAGCCGCGGCCCGAGATCAATCGTGCCGGGCGGCGCCACCCGGCGGCCGAGGGCGGCGACCGCGAGCCCGGCCGAAACCGCAGCCCCGATCGTAGAGATGCCGCCGCCGACGAACGCCTCGGTCCAGGCGATGCCCGCGTCGTCGAGGGCGGAGATCGCCATGGTGCGCACGCTGCACGGCTCCGCCTGGGTCGCGAGCCGCAGCGGCTCGCCCGGCCGATGCTCGAAATCGGGCGCCGCCATCCAGCCGAAAGGCTCCTCGATGACCATTTCGCCGTCCTGCCGCCGGTTGTCGTGACGCAGGACCACCGCGGCATCGAGCGCGCCGCGCTCGAACGCGTCGAGCACGTCGCGGGAGGTCGAGACGCGCATCTCCATGACCAGGCCCGGCTCCTGGCCGCTCACCCGGCGCAGCAGCATCGGCAGCTCGGCCCCGACGATGTGATGGCTGATGCCGACCACGAGCCGGCGCCGTTCGAGCGTGAAGGCCGCGATCGCATCCCGATGGGCCGCGACGAGCGCCCGCGCCGGCTCGAGAAAGGCGCCGCCCTCGGCCGAGAGCCGGACGAGCCGCGGCGTCCGCTCGATCAGCCGGCGTCCGAGCCCCTGCTCCAGGCGCTTGATCTTGAGGCTGACCGCGGACTGGGTCGTGTCCATCGCCTCGGCTGCGCGGGTGAAGCTCTTGAGATCGGCCACCAGCACGAAGGCCTGCACCGCTTCGACATCGAGCGTTTTCATGGCTCATTCATTTCATAACTCAATCATTGAAATATTGAGCCATATGATTTTCCCATGATCAAGGCTCAGCTAAGGTTTTCGCATCCTTTCGACGATCCGGAGCCGAGCCATGACACTGGTCTCACCGACCCTCGACGCCCCTGCCGACGGCCTCGCGGCGCGGATGGGTCGCATTGCCGCCTCACCCGCCTCAATCCTGCGCCGCCGGGCGCGCGAGCTTCGGGCGGAAGGCCGCGACGTCATCGAACTGTCCGCAGGCGATCTCGATTTCCCGACGCCCGACCATGTCGTCGCCGCTGCTCATCGCGCGGCCCTCGCGCAGGAGACCGGCTATACCGACACCGACGGCACGCCGGCGCTCAAGGACGCCGTCCGTGCCGCCTTCGCCCGGCAGAACGGCCTCAGCTACGGTCCGGACGAGATCATCGTCTCGACCGGCTCGACCCAGGTGCTGTTCAGCGCGTTTGCCGCGACGCTCGAGCCGGGCGACGAGGTGATCGTGCCGCAGCCGTGCTGGGCACCTTACCTGAACCAGGTGCGGCTTGCGGGTGGCGTGCCCGTGCCGGTCGCCTGCCCGCCGGACAACGGCTTCAAGCTGCGGCCGGCCGACCTCAACCGCGCGATCACCGACCGGACCCGCTGGGTCGTGCTGAACAATCCGGTCAATCCAACGGGTGCAGTCTATGACGCAGCCGACCTGTCGGCGCTGGCCCGCGTGCTCCTGGATTTTCCCGGCATCCGGGTCCTGGCCGACGGGCTCTACGAGCATATCGTGTTCGACGGCCAGCGCGCGCCGACCATGGCCGAGGTCGAGCAGCAGCTCAAGCCTCGCACCCTCACCGTCTCGGGTGTCGCCAAGGCCTATGGGATGGAGGGCTGGCGCATCGGCTATGCCGGCGGCCCGGCGCCGCTCGTGCGCGCCATGGCCAAGGTCCAGTCGCTCACGACCGGCTGCCCCTCGTCGATCAGCCAGGCGGCGGCCGTTGCCGCGCTCACCGGGCCGCAGACGCTGCTGGCCGAACGCGCGGCCGAGCTGCAGCGCCGGCGCGACCGTTTCGCCGCCCTGCTGGACGGCTGCGCCGGGCTCGCCTGCCCGCTGCCGGAAGGCACCTTCTATCTCATCGTCTCATGCGCCGGCGTCATCGGCCGGCGCACCGTCGCGGGCAAGCCGATCGAGACCGGCCGCGACTTCGCCGCCCATCTGCTCGAGACTGCCGGTGTCGCGGTGCTGGCGGGCGAGGATTGCGGGCTTTCAAATCATGTTCGCGTGAGCTTCGGCCAGCCGATGGCGACGCTCGAGGAGGCCGCCCGCCGCATCGCACGCGCTTGCGCCGAGCTGCGCTAGATGCCCGCCCATCAACAAAGGCCCGACAAACGAAGACCCGACAAACGAAGACCGGCCCAGATGCTGATGGCGCATCTGGCCGGCCTCGTCATCGGTGGGGCGGCGATCGTCGGCCTCGCCGTCCCAATTACCCTGCTGTTCCGGCTCTGCCGCCGAGCCCTGCTTTGACGTCAGTGGAAATGCAGCGGCACGACCACGTTGAGCGCCGCCGGCGGCGGGGCGACATAGACCGGCGCCGGGGCCACCACGACCGGCGGCGGCGGAGCGACGTAGACCGGGGCCGGGGCGTAGTAGACCCGCGGACCGTCATCATCGTCGTCATGGTGCTTGTACCAGCCGCGATGCCAGCCGTGGTCATGATGTTCGTGCCAGCCTTGATCGTCGTCGTCCGCATGGGCGGCGACCGGCGCGCTCAGCGCGATGGCGGCGAGTGCCGCCAGGGACAGAGCGAAGCGCAGGCCGCCGCGTGGCACCGTAAGAAAGGTCATCTTCATCATCCGTTCGTTCTGGGGTGCCGGTCTGTTTCGCCGGCGTTACTTGGTCGGGTTCACCTGGCCCGCCTTACTTCGTAAGGGCGCCGATCGCGGCACCGCCGGCGCCGCCGATGAGCCCGCCGGTCAACAGGCTGCCGCCCGTGATCGCGCTGACGGCAACGCCGCCCGCCGCGCCGATCGCACCGCCGCTGAGCGCGCGCTGCTGCTGATGGCTCAGGTGATCGCAGCCCGCGAGCAGAGTCATGCTGAGCAAAACAATGCAAAGCGATTTGATCGCCATTTCTTCCTCGCACTCGGTCCGCCGCCGCCTCGCCGGGGATGGGGGCGCTAGCGTCCTCTCACCGTGAGAACGCGGGTCCGGGCGGACATATGCCCGGAACCGGCCGTGGCATTTTTGGTACTGGAGCACCGCACTCCTCTGGACGGCATCCGTTTGGGCCGGCCCGCCGGTTGCGCTAGGCTGGCGGGCCATGATTCGGCGGCGGTGATTCGGGAGAACGCCTCATGCTGGCAAAGATGATCGTCCGGTCGCTTCTGGGCGCCGTGCTGCTCGGCCTGGTGCTGTTCCTGCCCGCCGGCACGCTCGCCTGGCCCGAGGCCTGGCTGTTCATCGCGCTCTTCATCGGCCTCGGCGGCGCGACCGGCGTCTGGCTCTGGAAGACCGATCCGGACTTGCTGGCCGAACGCCTGAAGTCGCCGGTCGATGCCAGCCAGCGGCCGCGCGACCGGGTCTTGATGGCCACGATCCTGCTGCTCTTCTGGAGCTGGTTCATCTTCATGGCGCTCGATGCACGGCGATTCGGCTGGTCGACGGCGCCGGTCTGGGCCGAGGCGCTGGGCGCTGTGCTGATCGTCGTCGCCTTCGCGGGCTGGGCCCAGGTCCTGCGCGCAAACCATTTCGCGGCGGTCACCGTGCGGGTGCAGGCGGAACGGCACCAGACCGTCATCACGACCGGCCCTTATGCGGTCGTGCGCCATCCGATGTACGCCTACGCGCTCCTGTTCATGGCCGGCACGCCGCTCATGCTGGGCTCGCTCTGGGGCCTCGCCGGCCTCGCCCTGTTCATCCCGCTGCTGGCCGCCCGCGCGCTCGGCGAGGAAGCCATCCTCATCGACGGGCTCTCAGGCTATCGCGCCTATGCCGGCAAGGTCCGCTTCCGCTTGCTTCCCGGCCTGTGGTGAGGCCGGCGCACCGATCGCCTTCTCGCCCCCTCCGCGCGACGAAACCGCACATGGCCCTCGAGGCCGTTGACTTGGGACGGGCCGAGGTTTCTCATGGCCGCCGTCGTTCATAATAACGTCCGCGTTCATAATGCTGAACGATCATGACGGTTCGTAGCGCCGAGCGAGTTTTGGAGCTGCTGGAGGTGATGGCCCAGCGCAGCACGGCCATTTCGCTCGCCGAGCTGCATCGCGTGATGAACCTGCCGAAGAGCAGCACCCTCATGCTCGTCCGGACGTTGGAGCAGCGCGGTTATGTCACGCGCGACGGCATCGGCGATTATCGGTTGACCCGCCTGCCCGGCGAGGACGCCGTCAACCGCCCCGCCTGGGGCACCCTGGTCCGGATCGCCACACCCTGGCTGACCGAAGCCGTCGCGACAGCGCGGGAAAGCGGCTTCATCGCCGTGCTGAGCGACGGCAACCATGTCCGCTACCTCAACAAGATCCTGCCGGCCGCGCGCGAGCTGAAATACGACCGCGACATCTCGATCGACCGGGTCGCCCATCACGTCGCGAGCGGACTGGCGCTGCTCTCGGCCCAGTCCGACGACGAGATCGAAGCCTATCTCGCTGCCCTGCCACCCGACGCCGACGGCCCCGACCGGCCGGCCACCGTGCGGACGGCCATCCTGGCGGCGCGGGCGAGCGGCATCGCGGTCAATCTGCACGGCCGGGTCGAGGGTGCGGCCGGCGTCGCCGTCGTCATCCGCGACCCGCGGGGACGGCCGTTGGCGGCGGTCAATCTCGCCGGTCCGGTCGACCGCGTGAAAGAGGGGCTGCCGGTCCTGGAGCGCGCCGCGCGCGAGGCGGCAGCCGGAATCGAACGGGCACTCGCCCGACGGACGCCGATCAGCGGCACCGCCGGCCGCACCGAACGCGAGGGATCGCCATCTTGACCCAATCACCGGAAACGCCGCGCGCATTCGATCTTGGCGCGCAGGGACCGCTCAGCGGCATGCGCGTGCTCGACCTGTCGCGCCTGGTCGCCGGCAACATGCTGTCGCTGCAGCTGGGCGACTTTGGCGCCGACGTGATCAAGATCGAGCCGCCGGAGGGCGATCCGCTGCGCGCTTGGCGCGACGGCGGCGAGCAGCTCTATTGGAAGACCTACAGCCGCAACAAGATGTCGGTGGTGATGAACCTCCGCCATGAGACGGCGCGCGAGGCCCTGCTGCGGCTGGTCGAGACGGCCGACGTGTTCGTCGAGAACTACCGGCCCGGCACGCTCGAGACCATGGGGCTCGCCCCCGAACTGCTGCTGAAGCGCAACCCGCGCCTCGTCGTCGTGCGCATCTCCGGCTTCGGCCAGACCGGCCCTTATGCCCAGTTGCCTGGCTTCGGCACGCTGGTCGAGGCGATGAGCGGCTTTGCCGACCGGACCGGTTTTCCAGACCGCGAGCCGGTGCTGCCACCCTTGGCGCTCGCCGACATGATCGCCGGCCTGTCGGGTGCCATGGCGACCGTGACCGCGCTCCTGGCGCGCGAGCGCAACGGCTCGGGCGGCCAGGTCATCGACCTCTCGCTCTTGGAGCCGATCTTCTCCACGCTCGGGCCTGAGGCCGCGATCTATCGGCGGACCGGCAAGGTCAAAGAGCGCGTCGGCAACGGCTCCAACACCTCGGCGCCGCGCAACATCTATCGCTGCGCCGACGGCGGCTATGTGGCGCTGTCCGGCTCGACCCAGGCCATGGCGAAGCGCGTCTTCGAGGTGATCGGCCAGGGCCGGATGATCGAGGACCCGCGCTTCCGCACCAATTCGGACCGGGTGCGCCATCGGGCGCTGGTCGACGAGATGGTCGGCGGCTGGTTCGCCGGCCGGCCGCGCAGCGAGGCACTGGCGCTGATGCGCGAAGCGGGGGTCACCGCCGGGCCGGTCTACAACATCGCCGACGCCGTCGCCGACCCGCATTTCCGCGAGCGGCAAGTGCTGGTCGAGGTCGAGGATCCGGAGCTCGGTTCGCTCCCCATGCACAATATCGTGCCGCGCCTGTCTGCGACGCCCGGCGTTTGGCGCCGCCCGGCGCCCGCTCTGGGTCAGCACACGGATGAAATCCTCACGGCGCTCGGCTTCGACGCCACGGCGATCGCGGCGATGCGCGCCGAAGGAGCCTGCGCATGATCCGCTCGCTGCTCTACGTCCCGGCAAGCGCCGAGCGCTTCGTCGCCAAGGCGCATCAGCGCGGCGCGGACGCGATCATCCTCGACCTGGAGGATGCCATTCCGGCGGAGGGCAAGGACAAGGCGCGCGACGCGCTTGCCGACGCGGTGCCACAGGTCGGCCAGTCCGGCGCCGCCGTGTTCGTGCGCATCAACAGCCAGCCGGAGCTGCGCGATCTCGATGCGGCCGCGGCCTGCCGGGCCGGCGCCCAAGGCCTGTTCGTGCCCAAGACCAAGTCGCCCGCGACGCTCGAGGCGCTAGCCAACCGGCTGGCACCGATCGAGCGGCAGATGGCGCGGCCGCCGCTCTGCTTCGTGCCGCTCGTCGAGGACCCGGGCGCCGTGCTCGATGCGCGTAGCATCGCCGCGGGGCCGCGCGTGTTCGCGATCGCCACCGGCGGCGAGGATCTTGCGACCGAGATGGATGCCGAGCCAACCGCCGACATGCTGCGGCTGCCGAAGCTACTCGTCCATCTGGCGGCCAAGGCGGCCGGCGTTCGCTCCTTCGGACTGCTGCGCTCGGTCGCCGACTACAGCGACACCGATGCGATCGCGGCGAGCGCGCGGGATGCACGGTCGCTGGGATTCGACGGCGCCTCCTGCATCCATCCGGCCGTGGTGCCGATCCTGAACGAGGCCTTCTCGCCCTCACCCGCGGCGCTCGACAAGGCGCGCCGGCTGGTGGCCGCGTTCGACGAAGCCGAAGCCCAGGGCCGCGGCGCCTTCGTGTTCGACGGCCAGATGGTCGATCTGCCGATCGTCGAGCGCGCTCGGCGGCTGATCGCGCGCGCCGGTTCGCGCCCCGGCGAGATCCTGTAGTTATGCCCCCTGTCGAAGGTCGCCCCGCCATGTCCGAGACCGTCCACGCCCCGCGCTCCCTGCTGTTCGTGCCGGCGACAAGCCCGGACAAGGCCGAGAAGGCGTTCGCGAGTGCTGCGGACGGCGTCATCCTCGATCTCGAAGATGCTGTCGCGATCGCGGAAAAGGCTGAGGCGCGCGCGAGCGCCGCGCGGCTGCTGCAGGCACGCCGGTCGACGCAGGTCTTCCTGCGCGTGAACGCGCTCGCGACGCCGTTCTGCTTCGACGATCTCGAGGCGGCCGCGGCGGCGGCGCTCGACGGCATCGTGCTGCCCAAGGCCGAATCGCCAAGCGAGCTCGCCACGGCCGACTGGGTGCTTTCCCAGTTCGAGGCCAGGGCCGGCAAGCCGGCCGGCAGCATCGCGATCCTGCCGATCCTGGAGACGGCCCGCGGCGTCGCCGCCGCGGCCAAGATCGCCCGCGCCTCCGAGCGCGTGCAGCGGCTGATGTTTGGCGCGGTCGATTTCGCGCTCGACCTCGACGTCGATATTACCGACGAAACCGGCACCATGGCGCATGCGCGCTTCGCGGTGGCCCTCGCCTCGCGCCAGGCCGGCCTCGCGGCGCCGATCGACTCCGTGTTCGTCGGCATCCGCGATCCGGACGGCCTGCGCGCTGCCTCCGCCCGGGCGCGCGCCATGGGCTTCGGCGGCAAGGCCTGCATCCACCCGGCGCAGATCGCGACGATCAACGAGGTGTTCTCGCCGAGCGAAGCCGAGCTCGCCCGGGCGCGCGAGATCGTCGCTGCCTTCGAGGCAGCCGAGGCCGCGGGGGCTGCCGCCGTCTCGGTCGGCGGCGCCATGGTCGACTATCCGGTCGTCGAGAAGGCGCGGCGCATGCTGGCCGCGGCTCGGGGGCGCTGAGATGACGACAGAGATCCCCCCGGCCCAACCCTACCGGCCCGAGCAGTCCTGCCCGCTCGACGGGCTGCGCGTGCTCGATTTCTCCCGCCTGGTCGCCGGCAACATGCTGACCCTACAGCTCGCCGACTTCGGTGCCGAGGTGATCAAGCTCGAGCCGGCCTCGGGCGACCCGCTCCGCGCCTGGCGCGAGGATGGTGTTGCGGCCTACTGGAAGGTCTATGGCCGCAACAAGAAGAGCATCCGGCTCGACCTGCGCAGCGCCGAGGGCAAGGCGCTGCTCGCCCGGCTGATCCCGACCGCCCACGTGCTGGTCGAAAGCTTCCGCCCCGGCAGCATGGAGGCGGCGGGATTCGGCCCCGAGGCGGTCGCACGCCTCAATCCCAAGCTTGTCTTCGTGCGCATCTCCGGCTTCGGCCAGACCGGTCCCTATGCCGAGCGGCCGGGCTTCGGCAGCCTGGTCGAGGCGATGAGCGGCTTCGCCGCCAAGAACGGCTTCGCCGACAAGCCGCCGGCGCTTCCGAATTTCGCGCTGGCCGACATGGTGGCCGGCATCCAGGGCGCCTTTGCCGCCATGGTGGCGGTGCGCGAGGCCGAGCGGCCCGGCGGCAAGGGCCAGGTGATCGATCTCTCCCTGCTGGAACCGCTGCATGCGACGCTTGGCCCCGAGGCCGCCGCCTGGCGCATCACCGGCAGCATCCCGCCGCGCTCGGGCAACCGAGCGTCCATCACGGCGCCGCGCAACATCTACGCGACGGCCGACGGCGGCTGGGTCGCCCTATCCGCCTCGACCCAGGCGATGACGGAGCGCCTGTTCCGCGCGATCGGCCGGGCGGACATGATCGACGATCCGCGGTTCCGCACCAATGCGGACCGGCTCGCCCATGTCGAGGACGTGGACGCCGTCGTCGCCGCCTTCATCGGCGCCCGCTCGCTCGCCGAGAACCTGGCGTTCTTCGAGGCGGCCGAGGTGACGGTCGGTCCGGTCTACGACGCCCAGGGCTTCGAGGCGGATCCGCATGTCCAGGGCCGCGGCGTGCTGGTCGAGATGGCGGACGCGGACCTGGGCAGCCTGCCCATGCATGCCGTGGTTCCGCGCCTGTCCGAAACCCCGGGCGCGCTTCGCCGCCCGGCGCCGGCCCTGGGCGAGCACGAGCAGGAGATCCTGGCGGCACTCGGCGACGGGTAAGGCCGAAAGCCCAGTGAAAGCTTGGCAGGCTACATTCGACAACCACTAACAAACGGGAGGGACGGCCATGAAGATGGCAATGACGCGCAAGCAATTTCTGATGGGGGCCACGGCGGCTGCGGCCACGGTGGCGATCCGGCCGGCCTTCGCCGCACGCCGGACGGTCATCAAGTTCGGGCTTGACCTCACGACCGACCATCCAACGACGGTGAACCTCACCACCGCCGCCCAGAAGATCAAGGACGCGACCAAGGGCGAGGTCGAGGTGCAGGTGTTCCCGAGCAGCCAGCTTGGCGACGACACGCACATGCTGTCGAACCTGCGCTCCGGCGCCATGCAGATGATGGCGATCGGCGACAATATCCTGGCGACCCTGGTGCCGACTGCCGCGATCGACAATGTCGGCTTCGCCTTCAAGACCCCGGAGATGGCGTGGAAGGCGCTCGACGGCAGCGTCGGCGACCTGGTGCGCGCGGACATCGAGAAGGTCGGGCTCCATCCGATGCACCGCATCTGGGACGAGGGCTTCCGCGAGATCACGTCCAGCACCAAGCAGATCAACAGCCCGGCCGACCTGCAGGGCTTCAAGATCCGCGTCCCGCCGAGCCCGATCTCGCTCTCGATCTTCCAATCGCTGGGTGCCTCGGCAACCACGATCAACGCGGCCGAACTCTACACCTCGCTGCAGACCCACGTGGTCGATGGCCAGGAGAACCCGCTCGGCAACATCGAGACCATGAAGCTCGACCAGGTGCAGAAATACTGCTCGCTCACCAATCACATGTGGGTCGGATACTGGCTGCTGATGAACGGGCAGTTCTGGGCCGGACTGCCGGACGATCACAAGAAAATCATCGCCGACACGTTCGACGCGCAGGCGCTCGAGCAACGCAAGGCCAACCAAGCGCTCGACGCCTCGCTCGAAGAGACGCTGAAGAAGCAGGGCATGGAATTCGCCAAGCCCGATAATACGGCGTTCCAGAAGGTGCTGACCCAGTCCGGCTTCTACAAGACGTGGAAGGACAAGTTCGGCGCCCCGCTCTGGACGGCGCTCGAAAGCTTCACCGGTCCGCTCGCCTGACGCCCCGGCAGCCGGTGAGCAGCATCTTCCGCGGCCTCGATCGGGCCGTCGACTGGCTGAGCCAAGGCGTGGCCGCCAGTCTCGTCGCCATCGAGGTCGTCCTCCTGTTCGCAGGGGTGGTCGGACGCTATGCGTTCAACCACCCGCTGGTCTGGGCCGACGAGGTCGCGGGCATTCTGTTCCTCTGGCTGGTCAGCCTCGGTGCGGTGGTCGCCCTCCGCCGCACCGAGCATATGCGCATGACCGTCATCGTGGGCCGCCTGGGGCCGCGCGCCCGGCGGCTTGCCGCCTGTCTTTCGGCCATGCTGGTCGTGATCGTGGCGCTCTGCCTGATCGTGCCGGGCCTGACCTACGCGGAGCAGCAGGCGGCAATCCTGACGCCCGTGCTGCAGATGCCTGGCTCCTGGGAGATCCTGGGGCAGCTCGCCGCCCTGGTGCTGCTGCTCTATGTGGCGCTGCGCCAGCTGCTGGGCGAGGCGAGCTGGCTCGAGATCGCACTGGTACTGGGCTTCGCCGCAGTCGTGTGGCTCGGGCTCGACCGGCTCGAGGACGCCTTCGATTTCGGTAACGGCGACCTGCTGATCTATTTCATCGGCATGGTCGGCTTCTGCATCTTCCTGGGCGTGCCGATCGCCTTCAGCTTCGCGATCTCGACGTTCAGCTACATCCATTTCACCAGCAACATCCCGCTCTCGGTCGTCATCAGCCAGATGGACCAGGGCATGTCGTCGATCGAGCTCCTGGCCGTGCCGATGTTCGTGGTGCTGGGGCTGCTGTTGGAGATGACCGGCATCGCCCGCGCCATGGTGAATTTCCTGGCGGCGCTCGTCGGCCACCGGCGCGGCGGCCTGTCCTACGTGCTGATCGCCGCCATGTACCTGATCTCGGGCATTTCCGGCTCGAAGGCCGCCGACCAGGCGGCGGTGGCACCGGTGCTGCTGCCCGAGATGCGCCGGCGCGGCGTGCCGCCGGGCGAGCTTGCGGCCCTGCTCGCGGCCTCCGCCGCCATGTCCGAGACGATCCCGCCGAGCCTGGTGCTGATCATCGTCGGCGCCGTCACCGGCGTCTCGATCGCAGCACTCTTCACCGGCGGGCTGCTGCCGGCGGCGATCGCCGCCGCGGGCCTGGCGCTGCTCGTGTTCTTCCGTACCCGTGGGGACCGTCCGGAGCGCACGCACGCGACCGCTGCCGAGGTCGGCCGGCTGTTCCTGATCGCCCTGCCGGCGCTGATCCTGCCGTTTCTCATCCGCTATGTGGTGCTGGCCGGCATCACGACAGCGACCGAGGTTGCGACCGTCGGCGTCGTTTATTCGATCCTGGTCGGGCTCTTCGTCTATCGCTGCTTCGACTGGCGCCGCCTGTTCCCGATCCTGGTCGAAACGGCGGCGCTGTCGGGCGCCATCCTGCTCATCATCGGCTCAGCGAGCGCCATGGCCTGGTCGCTGACCCAGGCCGGCTTCGCCCAGACATTGGCCGAGTTGATGACCAGCCTGCCCGGCGGTAGCGCCGGCTTCCTCGCCGTGTCGGTCGTCCTCTTCGTCGTGCTGGGCAGCGTGCTTGAGGGCCTGCCGGCCATGGTGCTGTTCGGCCCCCTGCTGTTTCCGGCGGCCCAGCAGCTGGGCATCCACCTGGTCCAGTATGGCATCGTTGCCATCCTGGCCATGGGCATCGGCCTGTTCTCGCCACCGTTCGGCGTCGGCTTCTACCAGACCTGCTTGATCGGCAAGGTCTCGAGCGACGAAGCGTTCAGCCGGATCTGGCCCTACATGGCGACCTTGATCGTGGCGCTCATCATCGTCGCGGCCGTGCCCTGGATCTCGATCGGCTTCCTCGGTTAGCGGGGGCGTAGCGGGCGGCGGCGCCACCCCGCGCGCCGATCATCCGGCGACAGGTGCCGGCCGAGCAGCCGAATGGAAGCGCGATGATGGATGATCCATCCGGATTCCGCGGCGCTCTTATCGCCGGCGGCCGATGGTCGCCGGCATTTTACTCTGCCCCCTTGCAGCCGCACGCCTGAGACCTCTTGAACCGGCCGCGCGGGGGTTGTATCAGATTAAACCTGAGAGTGTTCGGCACTGCAGCATCTTCTCATCCGTGCAGGGAAGATCGCCAGTGCCGCCAGCTCACGATCTCGATCCGTCGAACCCGCCCGCTGCTGCGAACGACAAGCCTTCGCCGCTCTGCCGGATGCACGAGGGCGCATTGCGCCTGCCCGACGGTCCTTTGTCCGACGGTCCTTTGTCCGGCGGCCCGTTGTCTGGCATCTGGGAAGACCGGACCGTCACCATGCTGCGCCCGATCGGCGCCGATGGCGGCGCCAGCATCGTCGTGACGCGGGACACGCTGCCGGCGAACATGAGCCTCGACGAGCACGTGGCCCGGCAGCGGCTGCTGTTCCAGCAAGAGCTGCCCGGCTTCACCCTGTTGCAGGACACGCCCGGCGAGCTGGACGCGCATCCGTCGCACCTGCTGGAGTTCCATTGGAACAACCGGGGCACGTCCTTCTTCCAGGCCGTGGTGATCGTGCTCCGTGAGCGCCGCCTCCTCAATTTCACCGCCTCTGTGCCCCGTGACGCTGCCGATGTCGAGACGCGAGAGGCGCTCTTGCGGTCGATCTGCAGCTTCCGGTTCGCGCCGCCGGAGGGGCCTGTCGAGGTCCGGCCGACGTGACGGACGCGGCGTCTTCGCCGGATGGCCCGGCCGCGGCGCGGCTGGGCGACCCGATCGAACATGAGTCGTTGCTGTCCGAGATCGGCCAGGTCGGCGCCGGCTTGCTGACCGGCATCGCGGTCGGCGCCGTGTTCGGCCTGGCAGCCGCGTTCGTGGTCGGCACCGGCGGGCTCGGTGCCGTCGTTCTGGGCGCCGTCGTCGCGGCCGGCATGGAGTTCGGCGCCGACAAGGCGATGCACGCGGCCGGGCTGCACGGCCCCGGCGACCTGCCGGGCGACGTCAGCAACTTCGTTGGCGGCGCGCTCGACTCCGTGTTTCCGCCCGAAGTGATGGGCCATATCGTCCAGGGCTCGCCCAACGTCTTTATCAACAACCTGCCGGCAGCCCGCGCCATGCCGGGCGGCGAGCAGGACGACGACAATCGGGTGGAATGCGACCGGCACACAAAGAAGCAGCATGTCGCGGAAGGCGCCTCGACCGTCTTTATCAATGGGGCGCCGGCGCATCGGGTCGGCGACCAGACCGATTGCGGCGGCAAGACGTCGAAGGGCTCGCCGAACGTTTTCATCGGCAGCCCGCCGATTGCGACGCGCGAGATCGAGTCCGGCATGCCGGGCTGGCTCGGTACCGTCAGCATGATCGCCGGCATCGCGCTCGCAGTCTGCACGCGGAACTGGAAGTCGATTCCCGGCAAGCTTGCCTGCCTCGGCGTCGGCATGGCCGCCGGCTACGTTACCGACAAGGTGCTGACCGCAAGCTTCGGCCGCCCGGTGCACGCGCCGACCGGGGCGAAGTTCCTGGACGGGTCTCAGGACACCGACTTCGCGCTGCCGGGCCGCCTGCCGCTCAATTGGGTCCGAACCTATAACAGCCTGGACACGACCGACGGGCCGCTCGGCCCCGGCTGGCGCCTGCCGGTCACGGTGACGCTGAGCGCAACCACATCGGTGTCGCTCGATGGGCTGATCGAGGCGACGCTGACCGACGCGCAAGGCATCGAAATGCCGTTCGGTCCGATCGGATCCGGCGCCGCCACGGCCAACATCCTCTACGGCTGGACCTTGGGCCGCGTCTCCGGGCGCTGGCTGGCGCGCGACCCGGACGGGCTTTGCTACGACTTCGGGCCGGACCGGCCGGGGCGCGATCTGCCCCTGCGGCACATCGAAGACCGCAACGGCAACACGATTGTCCTCGACTATGACGAGGCGGGGCGGCTGACGGCGCTGACCGATAGTGTCGGCCGGTGCTACCGGCTGGACTATGACGAACCCCACCCGCGCCGCATTGCCAAGGTTGCCTGGATCAGGTCGCCGGCGACGGCCGAGGCGCCGGAGGCGGCCGTGGTGCTGGTGCGCTACGGCTACGATGCCGCCGGGCGGCTCACGACGGTAACGGACCGCGCGGGCGCGGTGGTGCGGCGCTTCGGCTGGCACGACACGGGGCCGGGCCGGAACCTGATGGCGACGCAGACGCTGCCAACGGGGCTCACCGCCCATTACGACTGGGCCCAGGCGGGGGACCACCCGCGGGTGGTGCGGCACTGGACGAGCCAGGGCGAAGCCTGGCAGACCGAGTATCGCTTGGGCGCCGACGGGAAGAGCGGCGCGACGGTCGTGACCGACCATCTGGGCCGGAAACAGGCGTGGGACTGGATCGGACCCTATCAGATCACGGCCTATACCGACCCGCTCGGCCGGACCTGGCGCTGGGAATATGACGCGAACCTGCTGCCGGTCGCGTGCATCGAGCCGGACGGGGCGACCTGGACCCAGCAGTATGACGAGCGCGGCAATCTGGTCGAGGCGGCCGACCCGCTCGGCGGGCGCACCCGGATCGACTGGTGGCATGTCGATCCGACGCTGCCGGTGCTGGAAGCGGGGCCGGACGGGGCCGAGACGCGGTTCGAGTACGACGGACGAGGCAACCTGACGGCGCTCGGGCATCCAGGCGGACAGATCGCATTCACCCGGGACGTGCGGGGGGCCGTGATCGAGCGGCGCGATGAGCGCGGCGGCCTCAGCCGATGGGAGCGGCGACCGGACGGCCAGGCGTCGGCCTACCGGGATTGCTCCGGCAAGGAGACGCGTTGGGATTACAACGCCGAGGGCCTGCCGATCCGCGAGACCGACGCAGCGGGGCACGCGACGATCCAGGTCTGGGACGCGGCCGGCCAGCCGGCGACGCGCCTGACGCCGGACGGGATCGCGACCGCGTGGCACTGGCTGCCGGGCGGCTATCTCGGCCGGGTGGAGCGGTCAGGGTCGATCACGCATTATTCCTGGGATGCGGCCGGGCGGCTGATGAGCACGGTCGATCCAGCGGGCGCGTTGGTCGGGCGGCGCTACGACGCGGCCGGGCGGCTTGCGTTGCTGGTCGACGGGGCGGGCCAGGAGACGCGATTCGAGTATGACGTGGCCGACCGGCTGGTGGCCGAAACCGGGATCGATGGGTTGCGCACCGAATACGGGCTCGACGCGCGCGACCTGCCGGTCAAGGTCGTGCGCGGGGCGGGCACGCCCGCGGCGAGCGTGCTCAGCCTGGAGCGCGACCTCCTGGGCCGCCTCATCGGCAAGCGCGCGGCGGAGTCGGTGACGCGCTACGACTACGATCCGGCTGGCCGGGTGACGCGGGTGCGGCGCTTCGCGGCCGACGGCGAGACGTCCGTCGATATGGCGACCTTCGGTTACGATGCGGCCGGCCGGCTCGTCGAGGAGACGACGGAGATCCGTCGACTGGGCCGGCAGCGGGCGGCCGCCGTGCCGGGCCAGCCGGGCACCTGGACGTGGGAGGCGCTGCCGGAGCCGAGCCGGACGGCGATCCGCCATACGCGCGATGCGCTCGGCAACATCGTCGCAACCGCCCTGCCCCACGGGCCGGACGTACGCTATCTGCGCTACGGCAGCGGCCACCTGTTGCAGGTCAATCTCGGCGACACAGTGGTTTCGGAACTGACGCGCGACGACCTGCATCGGGAGGTCGGGCGCAGCCAGGGCGCGCTGGAGAGCCAATTCGCGCTCGACCCGATGGGCCGGCGGCTCGCGGTCGCGGCGGCGCCGGCCGCGTTCGGTGGGGGTCTTGCGAAGGACTACGGCTATAACGACCTGGGCCTGCTGGCACAGCGACGCGAGCGGGGCATGGCCGAGCGCCGCTACGGCTATGACCGCGCCGGGCGGATCGTCGCGAATGAGACGCTGCGCACGGCGCCGGGCGAGACGGCCGCGCCGTTCTCGGACCCGTCGCCGGGTCCGCTCGACGAGCGCTTCGCCTGGGACCAGGCATCGAACGCGGTGCCGGTCGACCGCACGCTTCGGGTGATCGCGGGCGCGGTCGAGCTGAACCGGGTCGTGCGCTGGAGCGGGATGCGCTACGACTATGACCTCCAGGGCCGGCTCGTGACCAAGCGCACGGCGGCGGGCGGGGCGATCAGCTTCGCGTGGAACGACGAGCACCAGCTGGTCGGCAGCTGGTCGGCGCGCGGCGGCGACTGGAGCTATCATTACGACGCGCTCGGCCGGCGCATCGCCAAGCGGCGGCACGAGGGCGCCCGGGCGGCGGAGACGGTCTGGTTCGTGTGGGACGGGCTGCGGCTGGTGCAGGAGGTCGCGGGCGAGCGCTGCCTCACCACCCTCTACGAGGATACCGGCAGCTATGTGCCGCTGGCACGGGCCGAGCTAGGCACCTGGGAAGAGACGGTCGGGCCCGAGTGGATCTTCCATTTCCACACCGACATCAATGGCGCGCCGGAGGAGCTCACGACCCACGACGGCCGGGTCGCCTGGCGGGCGCGCTACCGAACCTGGGGCGCGCTCGCGCTCGAGGAGTGGGACCGCGACGAGCAATGGGACGAAGCGGCCCACCGCCGGGCGCAGAACCTGCGCTTCCAAGGCCAGTACCACGACGCGGAGACGGGGCTACACTACAACACGTTCCGCTATTACGATCCCGAGATCGGCCGGTTCACGAGCCAGGACCCGATCGGGCTCCGGGGCGGACTCAATCTATATCAATATGCGCCGGATCCGCTGAACTGGATCGACCCGTGGGGCTGGGCATTTGGGTCTGGTCAAGGAACGCACTATGCGACGAGCACGCTATTCGACAAGGACGGCAATATAAAATCGACCGGCCAATGGCAAAGTGGAAACATGACGCCAGACGAAGCGGCACTCGGTTTTCCGCAGAATACGCTTGCGACGCACACAGAAGCGAGAATCACACGTAGTACTGTAGCCGAACCAGGAGATACCTTGCTGATAGAGGGACAATACCCCCCATGCAATTCCTGCAAAGGAAAGATGAACGCGTTCTCTGAAAAGACTGGAGCAAAAACCGTTTATACGTGGACAGATGAAAATGGCGAAGTTAGGACGTGGAAAAATAAGGGCCCGCGCCGAGGTGGTTGTGGCTAAAAAGGGAGGCGCATGATGGCTAAAATCCTT
Source organism: Aliidongia dinghuensis (assembly GCF_014643535.1). Classification (NCBI taxonomy): domain Bacteria; kingdom Pseudomonadati; phylum Pseudomonadota; class Alphaproteobacteria; order Rhodospirillales; family Dongiaceae; genus Aliidongia; species Aliidongia dinghuensis. The sequence goes on from NZ_BMJQ01000021.1 coordinate 78,558, forward strand.
AAATTCTTTGCAAATGTAGTCCGCTGTTATGTCGAAGATGATGTTATCACGGTAGGATTCGGCGATGATGATTATGCGCCAAAGGCGTATACCATCATCACACGTTTCGATGATGAGGAAGAGAATTATTCCGAGGGCGAGGGGCCGATTGGGATTCAGACGAATTTGTCTGAAATTGAGAGTTCTTCTGCGATAGCTTCCATTGAACTGAAGGATAATTTTATCAAGATAAAGATTAACGAGAGAAAGAGAACATATGTTGGTGTCGATGAGATAATAATTGAATTTGAACCATCAAAAGAAAACGTAGATTCTATTAATAAGTATTTTCATATGATATTTGATGGCAGCGAGACTCAGATAGATATCTAACAGACTGTTGAAAAACTGCCATAGGTTCCGGCACTACGATCTGGATATCGGGCGGTTCACGAGCCAGGACCCGATTGGGCTTAGAGGCAGGATCAACGCGTGGGCTCCCGGTCTGGGTGGCGCCCGCATCGGCGCCGCCCAGACCTGGCTTTCAGCCGACCTTTCGATAGGGCCGGTACTTCGGTTCCCAGACCCGGGCCGCGATGCGGGTGTCGAGCGTCGCCGCGTCGCACGGGTCCGCCACACCGTCGGCCTGGGCCTGGCGCGCCACGACCTGAGCAACCGCGATCGCGACCGAGCGGAGCTCGGTCACCGGCGGCAGCAGCTGGCCTTCCTTGTCGGTGACGGTGGGCGACAGCTCGGCCACCTTCTTGCCGGCCACCATGAACATGGCGTCGGTGATGCGCCTGGCACCCGCGGCCAGCACACCCAGGCCGATGCCCGGGAAGATGTAGGAATTGTTCGTCTGGTTGACCTTGGCGGCCCGGCCGTTCCACTGCAGCGGCGGGAACGGGCTGCCGGTGCCGATGAGCGCGCGGCCGCCGGTCCAGGTCATGAGCTGCTCCGGCGTCGCTTCCGAGCGCGAGGTCGGGTTGGACAGCGGAAAGATCACCGGCCGCTCGACCGCCTCGGCCATGGCGCGCACGACCGGCTCGGTGAAGGCGCCGCCTTGGCCGGACACGCCGATCAGCACGGTCGGCCGCGCGTTGGTCGCCACGTCGAACAGTCCGACCGTGCCGGGCTTCTGCAGTTGCCAGCCCTCGACGTCGGCCGGGCGCTTGAGGAACGGCTGCTGCGCCGGCGTGATGTCCGCCATGCCCTCGACCAACAGGCCATAGCGGTCGACCAGGAAGAAGCGGCTACGCGCGTCCGCTTCGCTCGCACCGGCGTCGATCATCGCCTGGAGCAGGAGGGAGGCGATGCCGCAGCCGGCCGAGCCCGCGCCCAGCACGGCGATGCGCTGCTCGGTCAGCGGCACGCCCGTCACGTTGACCGCGGCGAGCAGCGTGCTCGCGGCGATGGCGGCGGTGCCCTGGATATCGTCGTTGAAGGTGCACAGCCGGTCGCGATAGCGCGCGAGCAGGCGGGCGGCGTTGGAGCCGGCGAAATCCTCCCAATGGAGCAGCACGTCGGGCCAGCGCTCCGTCACGGCGGTGACGAATTCCTCGATGAACGCATCGTACTCGTCGCCGCGGATGCGCTCGTGCCGCCAGCCGACATAGAGCGGGTCGTTGAGCCGTTCCTGGTTGTTCGTGCCGACATCGAGCAGGACCGGCAGCGTCTCGTCCGGATGGATGCCGGCGCAGGCCGTGTAGAGCGCGAGCTTGCCGATGGAGATGCCCATGCCGCCGGCGCCCTGGTCGCCAAGGCCGAGGATACGCTCGCCATCGCTGACGACGATGATGCGCACCCGATCGAAACGGGCGTCGGCCAGGATCTCCCGGATGCGGTGCTTGTTCGGATAGCTGATGAAGACGCCGCGCGGCTTGCGCCAGATCTCACTGAAGCGCTGGCAGCCTTCGCCGACAGTCGGCGTATAGACCAGCGGCAGCGTCTGCTCGAGATCGCGAGCGAGCACGGCATAGAACAGCGTTTCGTTGGTGTCCTGCAAATCGCGCAAGAAGGCATAGCGCTCGAAATCGGTGGCGAAAGCGCACAGGACTTTCCACCGGCGTTCGACCTGCTCCTCAAGCGTGCCGACGTGCGGCGGCAACAAGCCATGCAGATGGAACGTGTCGCGTTCCACATCGGTGAACGCGGTGCCCTTGTTGAGCATGGGCTTGTTGACCAGATCGAAACCGGACAGGTCCGTTTCGACCGGCGAAACGAGATCAGGTGACTCACTCATGGGACTTTTCCTTCATAGACACGTCAAGACGAACGGATGGCAGACGAGCCGATGGCAACGGCTACCTGCCGTCGTCTTGGGCAGGGCACTCACTGGCTGAAGCTTCTGTTGAAAGCATTGCTCGACATCTCCCCCGGCGGAGGCACACGCCCATCGGCTCGGGGGAGCCAGGGATCGCGGCATATCGCGTCGCCGGTCGTGATCTGCGTCGACATGTGACTCTCCTCCGTTTCGAGGTGGTGGGGTATCCGACCTCGCTTCTCAAGGGTGCGGAGGTTGAGCCGGCGAAGACTGTCGCTCGAACTGCAGGCGCGCTATTTCGAAAGACGGAATGACGAGGGCGGCCGCTTGTAAGTGGCCAGAAAGGCATCGTTGAACCGGCGGACGCTGCCGAACCCGGCCGCGAAGGCGATTTCCGCCAGCGCCATGTCGGTCTCGTCGATCAGGCGCTTCGCCTGCTGCACGCGCCGCGTTGCGGCGATTTCGCTCGGGCTCGCGCCGGCATGACGCAGGAACAGGCGGTGCAGATGGCGCGGTCCGACGCCCAGCGCGTCCGAAAGATCCGTCACGGACGCCCGATCGAGAAAACCATCCTCGATCATGCGTATCCCGCGGGCCACGGTCGTGGCAGTTCCCATCCAGGCCGGCGATCCCGGCGCCGTTTCCGGCCGACAGCGGAGGCAGGGGCGAAAGCCCGCCCGCTCCGCCGCGGCGGCCGTCGCATAGAACGTCACGTTCTCGGAGCGCGCCGGACGAACCGGACAGATCGGGCGGCAATAGATGCGCGTCGAACGCACGCCCGAGAAGAAAAGCCCGTCGAAGGCAGGGTCGCGCGCCAGCCGTGCCCGGTCGCAAGCCTCCCGATCGAGATGCGGCGGCAGCGTCTGCGGGCGCGTCGAAGCCGTAGCCATGACGAAATGCTAGTTCCGGCGCCGCCCTGGGAGTAGCCGGAATCGGACACTATCGGACGACAAGGTCCGATTCCGGCGAGCCCGCCTGCATGCCGTGGTTCATCTTCTCGATCCGACGGAGGATCCATGAGCCCGCAAGCAGCACCGGCAGCGTCCAGACACGCCAACCTCACGCTCGAAATCGGGCTTCTGATGCTCTTGTCATTGATCTGGGGCGGCTCGTTTACGCTCATCAAGGTAGCGATCGGCACCGTACCGCCCCTTACCCTCGTCGCCGTGCGCGTGACGATCGCTGCCACCGTGCTGATCGTCATGGCAAGAGCGCAAGGGCTGCCCCTGCCGCGCGAGCGCGCGACATGGGCGGCCTTCTCCGTCCAGGGGCTGCTTCAGAGTGCGGCGCCGTTTACGCTCATCAGCTGGGGCGAGAAGCATATCGCGAGCGGGCTTGCCGGTGTGCTGAACGCGACGCCGCCTCTGTTCGTGCTCCTGATCGCGATGATGACCGCCCGCGGACGCCGCCACATCGACGGACGGAAGATCGCAGGCGTCGGCCTCGGGCTCGCCGGCGTGGTCATGACGATCGGTTTCGCCGCACTCAAGGGCGTCGGCACAGCGGCGCCGCTGGCGCAGGTGGCGGTGCTCGGCGCCAGCCTCTGCTATGCGCTGGCACCCCTATGGGGGCGGCGCTTCGCCGGCCTTCCGGCCACAGTCACGGCGGCCGGCGCCATGAGCTCAGCCGCCGCCCTGATGTTGCCTGCGGCCGCCATCATCGAGCGGCCCTGGACGCTCGCGCCGACGTCGGAGGCGATCGTCGCCGTGCTCGTCCTTTCGGTGGTCTGCACCGCACTGGCGATGGTGATCTATTTCCGTCTGATCCGCACGCTCGGCGCGCTCGGCACGACGAGCGGCAGCTACCTTCGCGCGGGGTTCGCCATGGCGCTCGGCGTGCTCTTCCTCGGCGAGAGCTTCACCTGGTCGATGCTCGCCGGAATGTTGCTCATCGTGCTTGGCGTCATCGCCGTCACCGGCCCGATCACCGACCGCTGTCACCAAATCGCAAAAGCTTCCGAGTTAGCGTTTGAGCAGCAGGAGGCTGACCCATGACTGAGCAGAACCGGACCGAGACTCGCAGCTGGCTCGAGATCGAACTTGAAGACGACATGGACGAGGAACTCGAGCAGGCGGTCGACGACGCCCGGGTGCCGCCCGAGCTGCGCGCCCTGCTCGAGAAGCACGAGAAGAGCACCATCGACCGCCACACCTATTTCAAAGAGCTGATGCGCCTTCAGGGCGAGCTCGTGAAGCTGCAGGACTGGGTGCAGTATAACGGCCTCAAGATGGTGGTCCTGTTCGAGGGCCGCGACAGCGCCGGCAAGGGCGGCGCCATCAAGCGCGTCACCCAGCGCGTCAATCCGCGCATTTGCCGGGTGGTGGCGCTGCCGGCACCCAGCGATCGCGAGAAGACCCAGTGGTATTTCCAGCGCTACGTGCCGCACCTGCCGGCCGCCGGCGAGATCGTGCTGTTCGACCGCAGCTGGTACAACCGCGCCGGCGTCGAGCGCGTCATGGGCTTCGCCAACGAGGCCCAGGTGGAGGAATTCTTCCGCGACGTGCCGGAGTTCGAGCGCATGCTGGTGCGCTCCGGCATCATCCTCGTGAAGTACTGGTTCTCCATCACCGACGAGGAGCAGCAACTGCGCTTCCTCACGCGCATCCACGACCCCATCAAGCAGTGGAAACTTTCGCCCATGGACCTGCAGTCCCGCATACGATGGGAGCAGTACACCATCGCCAAGGAGGAGATGTTCGCACGCACGAACATTCCCGAGGCGCCTTGGCTCATCGTTCAAGGCAATGACAAGAAGCGGGCGCGCCTCAACCTTATCTCGCACCTGCTCTCCGTGATCCCCTACGAGGAGGTGCCGCACGAGCCCGTCGCGCTGCCGAACCGGGTGTTCAACCCGAACTACGAGCGCCATACGCTGCCGCCCGAACTTTTCGTGCCCCAGCGCTACTGAGACACGAGAACCGGGGGCACGAGAACCGGGGACATGAGAGCCGGGCGCGGCGACCGCGCGCCCGGTTGGGCGAGATGACGGGATGCTCTATCCGCGATGGGAATAGAGGGCGCTCGATCGATCGAGGTGTCGGATCATGGCCGCTTCGGCGCCGTCCGGATCATGTTCGCGAATGTGATCGAGGATTTCCTGATGCTCGGCGAGCGTGCGATCCTGCTTGCCGGACCAGATCAGCAGATCGGTGCGATATTCCCTGAGCCAGCCCAGCATGGCCTCGCTCACGGCTTCGAATATCGGATTGCGCGAGATTGCCGCGATGCACGTGTGGAATCGCATGTCGGCGCTGACGAAGGCGGCGACATCCTCGACACTGGCACGCTGCCGCTCCAGCGCCTCCCCGAGGCGCTCGATATCCGCCTCGGTCGCCTTCATCGCCGCCTCGCGCACCATGCCGCGTTCGAAGAAGCTGCGCGCCTGCTTCAGATGCTCGAGACTGTCCGGCGAGGCGGACAGCAGCATGTGGGCGGACAGATCGACCTGCTGGAAGATCGACTTCGCCGTCAGCAGCCGGACACGCGCCCGCTCGCCATGGGTGATCGTGATCAGGCCCATGTTGGCGAGCGCCTGCATCGCCTCGCGAATCGCCGGCCTGCCGACCCCGAACCGGTCCATCAGATCGCGTTCGGACGGCATGGCATCGCCCGGAGCCAGGTCGCCTGACGTGATCATCGCTCTCAGGCGATCGAACACTTCGTGCGACAATTTCCGGCGGACGATCGTCTCCGGCGAGGCTGAATCGGACAATTTATTGCTCCGCAGGTGCTGATCACCTCACTATACCAAGCCGGCACCGCGTCATCCAAGAACGCGGGCCTCAGGGTTGGTCGAGCCGCGCCACCGCGAAGGGTTTGAGCACCAGCGTACCAGTCGATGAGGTTGTCGGCGTCGAGCCCGTCTCATCGAGCATCGCGACCGTCCAGGGCCGGTCGACAGTCGCTGGAAGTTCGATCCGGCGCTGCGCCGCCGTCAAATTCGCGATGAGCAGCGTCGTTTCGCCCGGCGCCGAGCGGGCGGCGAACGCCAGGACCTCGTCCTCCCGATCCGACCGGCAGGGCACGTAGCGGCAACTCGCGAGCGATGCCAGGTCGCGCGCGACGTGAAACGCGGGCACGACGTTGCCGTCGCCCTGCAGGAGGCCGCGCGGCCCCGTCAAAGAACCGAGGGTCAGGGCTTCGACCCCGGCGGCGGCCATGCGCGCGGCATAGCCGACGAGCCAGGCGGCGCCGAACAGGCCGGACTGGCGCGGGTCGGCGTCGGCCATCGCGACACGGCGCCTGTCCGGGTTCGGCATGGTGCGCGAGCCATAGGGGTTGTGCCGCATGGCGATGGTCGAAGGCCCGACGCGATAGGGCTTGCCGGCCCCAGCAATGGCCCTGACGGAGCGCGTGATGAAGGGCAGCGCCTCCAGCGACTGCATGACGCTCTCGTCATCCGCGGCATGGACGATCGGACAGGTGCAGTGCGTGACGAAGTCGACGAGTTCGACCGGCGGGCGCTTGCGATTGAGCTCGGTGAAATAGGCGAAGGTGCCGCCGCCGAGGCGCAGTCCGGGAAAGGCCGCGCGTGCGGCCTGATAGATCTCCGCCAGCGGCGGGCACGCGGGCCAACGGCTGCCCGGCGGCGTCGACTGCCGATCGACCGCCGGGCTGACGGCGATCGCATCGAGGCGGAGCCCGGCCGTATCCACAAGTGCTGCGATATTCGCCAGTTCCTCCGCCGGCGCCATCCGGCACGGCAAGACGCATTCGAGAACGATTTCCCCGGCATGGGCTTGCGCAACCGCCGCGAAGCCCGCGAGCGCTGCCGCGCCGTGCCCCGCGGTCGGATCGAAATGGCAGAGCAGCGTCTGGGGCGCGATGGCCGCCAGATGCTCGGACGCGGCGAGCGTCGGCGCGGTCTCCTCGGGCGTCAGCACCAGGCCGATGCACGGCATCGCCCCCTCGGGCGCCCCGAGCGAGAGGGCAACCGGCCGCTCGTCGCTCCGCCGGACCTCCACCGGAGCCGGAGCCGCAATTTCGAGGGACACCCGCTGGGTCTCTGCCACGCCGGCGGCCGGGAGAACATAGGGCCAGGGCAGTGCCAGCGGACGGACATAGGTCTTGTAGGACGCATCCGACCAGTTTCTCTGGTCCTCCATTTCGAAAACGTCGCCCTCCATCCGGCAGGTCGCCGTGAGGCCGGTGCCAGCCTGATGGGTGATCGCGCGGATCTCCTTGAACGGCTGGGCCGGGTCGATCAGGTCAGGCAGCATGCCGTCGGTCACCGTGCCGTCGACATGCTCGACCGCGACCGGCGTGCCCGCCAGCCCGACGATCGGATGCAGCACGGTAAAGCCGCAGCGGTTGGTCGGGAAATCTGTCAGCGGCGTCGCCTCGACCTCGAAGACGAGGCTGCCGTCGGCCCGGCCGGCGATCGACGTACGATAGCTCAGGCGCGCGCCGGACGGGCTCTCGCAGCGGGCACGGTAGCGGACGGCGAATGCGTCCGGACGCTCGTCGATCTCGAGAGCCTCGATCACCGGCCGATAGGTGCCCCAATCCTCGTCGCGCACGACATAGGCGATGGCGCGTAGGATCTCACGGCCGCCATAGCGGATGTCCCTGAGATTGCCGTCGATCAGTTTCGCGCTGAGCAAGCCGGCGGCGAGCAGTCGGGGCTCCGCCGGCGGCTCGTCCGTGCCGTAATAGGCCAGCAAAGCCGCGGGCGTAGTCATGGTGCCGGCGGCTCCGGGGTTATCGCCCACCCGGTCTCGGCACTGCGATAGGCGGCGTCGACCAGCGCCAGCGTCTTGAGGTTGTCGCGTCCCGACGTCGCCGGCTCGTGGCCGGTACGCAGGCAATCGGCCCAATGCTGCTGGATGGCGAGGACGCTCTCCTGGATGGCATGCCAGGGCGGCTCCGCCCACGGCAGCAGGCGCGGGGCGGCGTCGTACCGCTCCGTCCCCGACCGGTCGGTGACGATCATCCGATATCCCTGCTGCAGCCGGATCGTGCCGTGGCTGCCGTCGACCTCGATCACGGTTTCCGGGAACGGCTCGGTCTCGAGCCGGGTCGCATAGGAGCAGTCGACGATCGAGGTCGCACCGCTGCTGTGACCCAGCAGGATCGTGGCGACATCCTCGCCACGGATCGCCGGGTTGACGCGCCGAGTGCGCGCGGTCAGGCGGTCGACTTCGCCGAACAGGAAGCGGGCAATATCGAGCATATGGATGCCCAGATCCTCGATGATGAACCGCTCGCCGGTCGCGAGATAGGGCTGCCCGGAGAACACGTCATAGGCCGAGCGGAACGAGACGCGCCCCCAGAACACCTCGCCGATCCGGCCCGACGCGATGATCCGGCCGACCGCCTGGATGGGCGTCTGCCAGCGGAAATTCTCGTGCACCATCATCGGAATGCCGGCAGCGGCGCAGGCGGCCGTCATGGCTGCCGCATCCTCGAGCGTCGCCGCCAGAGGCTTCTGGCAGATGACCGGCACGCTGTGCCGGGCAGCGAGTTCCACGAGCGGCCGATGGCTCGGCACGGTGGTTGCGATATCGACGAAATCGAGCCGCTCGCCCGCGAACAGCGCCGCCGCATCGTCATAGAGCCGGTCGATGCCGAAGCGGCGCCCGGCCCCCTGCAGGCGCTCGCCATCCCGGTCGCACAGGGCCACGATCCGGGCGCCCGCCACGTCCCGCCAGGCATGGAGCTGATTGACGGCGAAGAAGCCGCAGCCGATCAAGGCGCCGCGCAGCATCGGCCGCCTCAGGTGATCCGGCGGATGCTGGCGGCGATCTCCTCGGGTTCGAACACGCGCTTCCAGTCGGTCCGCATCAGTGCCGGCTTGCCGAACTCGATCGCCTTGTTGCAGGCGTCGGAGAACACGCCCTCGCGTTCGCCGAAGATCACGGCGCCCAGCACGTTCATGTGGCCGAGGAGGAAGTCCCGCGCCGCCTCGGGCGGCACGCCGCGCCGCACCGTCTCGTCCAGCGCCTCGCGCATGACGACGAGCAGCGTGGCGCAGACCGTCTCCGACAGGCCGGGTTCGAGCAGGGCCATCTGCTCGACCGTGACCCGGTGCGAGCGCATGACCGGCGCCCAGATCACCCGGGCAATCTCCTCGCCCAAGGCATAGGCGCTCTCCGGCCCCTGCATCAGCGAGCTCACGATATGCTGCTTGGCCGCGACTCCGCCGAAATGGTCCCGCTTCGCCTCCGGATCGGTCTCGTCGTTGAAGATCGGCGGATGGCAGGGATGGGTGATGAAATAGACGAGGTCGTCCCGCGCGGGCAGATGACCCGCGAAGGGCGCCGCCGCATCGAGGGCGATCACCATCGTGCCAGGCCTGAGCTGCGGCGCGATGCCGGCCGCGACCTTGCCGATCAGCGTGTCCGGCACGGCGAGGATCACCGCCTCGGCCCCGTCGAGTGCCTGCTCGGGCGCAACACAGTCGATGTCGAGCGCCGCCTTCAGCGCGTTCCGTCCCGCCTCGCTCACCTCGACGTGGCGCACGTCGAAACGGGAGGATTTGAGATTGCGGGACAGGCGTTGCCCCATTTTGCCGCCGGCACCGAACAGCGCAATCGACGTCATCAGCTTTCCTTCCCCAGGTTCGTCGGGACACCTCATTGACGGGCAGCCTAAAATCACTGGTATAATGAGTCAATGATCACATCACAGCCGTCGATCATGTTGGCCTGACGAACAGTGGGGGGAATGGCGTGACCGACGAGCGCGTCGAAGCCGATTATCTGATGGAGACCGCCTATGACCCGCGCGCCGCGGCCGAGGCGATCGCCGGCGAGCAGTCTTCCGGCACTTTCGTCCCCGTGCCGGGCGAAACGCCTGAGCTCAAGGCACGGGCGGCGGCACGGGTCGAGGCCATGCAGATCCTGGAGACCGCCGAGGCACCCGCCCTGCCCGGTGCCGGCCGGCCGGTCGCCGGTGCGGTCATCCAGCGCGCGCTCCTGACCCTGTCCTGGCCGCTCGCGAATTTCGGGCCGTCGCTGCCCAACCTCATGGCGACGATCGCCGGCAACCTGTTCGAGCTCCGGCAATTGTCCGGCCTCAAGCTCTTGGACGTGCGCCTGCCGCCCGGCTTCACCGCCGCCTACCCCGGCCCGCGCTTCGGCGTCGCCGGCACCCGGCGCCTGGCCGGCGTCGAGGGCCGGCCGCTGATCGGCACCATCATCAAGCCGAGCGTCGGTCTTGGACCGGAGGAGACGGCAGACCTGGTGCGTGTGCTGGCCGAGGCCGACATCGATTTCATCAAGGACGACGAACTGCAGGCCGACGGCCCGGCCTGCCCGTTCGAGGCGCGGGTGCGCGCGGTCATGCGCGTCGTCAATGACGTGGCCGACCGCCGGGGCCGCAAGGTCATGGTCGCGTTCAACCTCACGGGCGAGGTGGACGAGATGCGGCGGCGCCACGATCTGGTGCTCGCCTGCGGTGGCACCTGCGTCATGGCCAGCGTCAATTCGGTCGGGCTTGCCGGCATGATCGCGCTCGGGCGCCACAGCCAGCTGCCCTTGCACGCGCACCGCAACGGCTGGGGCTATCTTTCACGCCACCCGCTCTTGGGCTTTACGTTCACCGCCTGGCACAAGTTCTGGCGCCTGGCCGGGGCGGACCATATCCATGTGAACGGCCTCGCCAACAAGTTTTCCGAGGACGACGCGTCCGTCATCGCCTCGGCACGCGCGTGCCTCGCACCGCTCACCGCCGAACGGCCGGCACCGATCATGCCCGTCTTCTCGTCCGGCCAGACGGCACGGCAAGCGCCGGACACGTTCCGGGCGCTGGGATCGGTCGACCTGATCTTCGCCGCCGGCGGCGGCATCATGGCCCATCCGCATGGGCCGGCGGCCGGCGTCGCGAGCCTGCGCGAAGCCTGGGAAGCCGCGGTCGAGGGCGTCCCGCTCGCCGACTATGCGGCGTCGCATCCGGCGCTCGCGGCAGCACTCGGGGCGTAACCCATGCCGCTGCCCGCCATACCGCTGCCGGAAGGCCCGCTCGTCTCCTGGTACGGCGACGATTTCACCGGCGCTGCCGCCGTCATGGAGGCGCTGACCTTCGGCGGCGTGCCCGCCGTGCTGTTCCTCGCGCCGCCGACGCCAGAGCGTCTCGCCGCGTTTGCCGGCTACCGCGGCATCGGCATCGCCGGCATCGCGCGCGCGAAGGACCCGGCCTGGATGGCGGCCGCCCTCCCACCGATCTTCCGCACGCTCGCCGCCATCGGCGCGCCCATCGCGCAGTACAAGATCTGCTCCACGCTGGACTCCGCCCCTCATATCGGCTCGATCGGCCAAGCCATCGACCTCGCCGTCCCGATGCTGGGCGGCGCCTGGCATCCGTTCGTCGTGGCGGCACCGGCGATCGGCCGCTATCAGGCGTTTGGCACGCTGTTCGCCGCCGCGTCCGACGGCACGGTTCATCGGCTCGACCGCCATCCGACGATGAGCCGCCACCCGGTGACGCCCATGAATGAGGCGGACGTGCGCCGCCATCTGGCGCGCCAGACCGAGCGGCGCATCGGCCTCATCGATCTCCCGGCGCTCAGGGCCGGCCGAGGGACGGCGGCGCTGGCCGAAGCCACCGCCGCCGGTGCCGAGGTCGTGGCCCTCGACCTCCTGGACGAGGCAGATCTGGCGGCGGTCGGCGAGGTCGTCTGGCAGAACCGCGGCCGACGCCTGTTCGCGATCGGGTCGCAAGGGCTGGAATATGCGCTCATAACCTATTGGCGGCGCGAGGGCCTGATCGCACCGCCACCGCCCAGGCGCTCGGCCGGGGCCGTTTCCCGGATCGCCGTCGCCTCCGGCTCCTGCGCGCCGCAGACGGCGGCGCAAATCGACTGCGCGCTTGCTGAGGGCTTCGCGCCTCTGGCGGTGGATGCGACACGCGCCATCGACGCGCGCGCCTGGGCCGGCGAGATCGAGCGTCTGGCCGCCGCGGCGCTGGATGCCCTGTCGGCCGGGCGGGATCCCCTGCTCTTCACCGCGCGCGGGCCGGACGACCCGGCGATCGGCGCGCTCAACGAAGCGCTCGCCGCGTCCGGCGCCGACCCGGTTGCCGTCAACGAGCGGATCGGCGGCGGCCTCGGCACGGCGCTCGATCGCGTGATCCGCTGCGCGCGGCTGAAACGCGCCGTCATCGCCGGGGGCGATACGTCCGGCCATGCCGCGAGCGTGCTCGGCATTCACGCCCTCACCGCCCTGGCACCGACGGTTCCCGGCGCCGCCCTGTTCAAGGCCCATGGCGACGATCCGGCCCTCGTCGATCTCGAGATCGCACTCAAGGGCGGCCAGATGGGTGCTCCCGATTATTTCCTGCAGATCAAGGCAGGCGGGCACGACGGATAACACCATGGGATCCGCCGGTTGCATGAGCGCTCTTGACAGCAGCTGCAGGCTACGGTGACCATCTGGTATAATGAGGTGATGACATATTCATCGCCTAGACTGACTGCGTTTGGGCTGACTGCGTTCGCATAACAACCAAGAGAACGGGAGGAAGCGCGTCATGAGGTCGATTTTCCTGATCGCCGCGGCGGTCGCAGGCTTGACCGTCACGTCCGGTAGTCCGGCCGGAGCGGCGGACCGCAAGCTCATCGCCATCGTCACGGCTTCGCTCAACAATCCCTATTTCGTGCAGGTCTCCGCCGCGGCCGAGGCTGAGGCGAAGCGCCTCGGCTACGACACGCTGGTGCTGTCCCACGACGACGACGCCAACAAGCAGAGCCAGCAGATCGACACGGTGATCGCCCGCAAGGCGGCGGCGATCATCCTCGACAATGCCGGCTCCGACGCCAGCATCGCGGCCGTGGAGAAGGCCAAAGAGGCCGGCATCCCGTCCTTCCTCGTCGATCGGGAGATCAACAAGACGGGCGTCGCCACGGCGCAGATCGTCTCCAACAACTACCAGGGTGCCACACTCGGCGCCGAGGAGTTCGTGCGCGTGCTGGGCGAGAAAGGGCGCTATGTCGAGCTGGTCGGCCGCGAGGCGGACCTCAATGCCGGCGTGCGCTCCAAGGGCTACCACGACGTGCTCGACCAATATCCCGACATGAAGATGCTCGACCGGCAGAGCGCCAATTGGATCCAGACCGAGGCCTACGCCAAGATGGAGTCGATCCTGCAGGCCCATCCCGACCTGCAGGGCGTCATCGCCGGCAACGACACGATGGCGATGGGCGCCTCCGCCGCCCTGCAGGCGGCCGGCAAGACCGGCGTGATTGTGGTCGGGCTCGACGGCAGCAATGATGCCCGCGATGCCGTCCAGTCCGGCAAGATCGCCGCGACCGTGCTGCAGCCGATCACGCAGATCACTATCCTGGCGGTGGATGAGGCGGACCAGTATCTGCGCACCGGCTCGACCGGAAAACCGGAGAAGCAGCTCGTCGACTGCGTGCTCATCACCAAGGCCAACGCGGCGAAGCTGAACAACTTCGCCCTGGCCAAATAGCCCATGGCGGCCTCGTTCCCTCCGCCGCCGGCCGCCATCCCCGGAACGCCGATGCCGGACGTAGCACGTCGGCGGCGATGGTGGCTGTGGCGGCTGGGCCTCGCGGCCGCCTGCATCGCCTTCATCGTGCGCGGCATCACCGTCGTGCCGGATGGTGAGCTCGCCACGACCGACGCGAACGGCAATCCGGTCTTCGAGCCCAAGGCCTATGTCGCCTCCATTTGGGACGCGCGTGTCCTGCCCTACCTCAAGGACAAGTCGGGCGACGCCGCCCCTGTGTTGGTCGCCCTCGCCGATCAGCCCGACCAGGCGGGACCGCGCTACGGCTACCGCGCCCGATCGAGCGACGGGCCCTGGGTGTTCGCGGTCCATGGCGAGGGACGCATCGTCGCGGCCGACACGGGGCTGCGGCATGCGACCGTGACGGTCGACGTGGCCGGCCATGAAGCGGTCCTGCAGATCGGGCCGGTCATCTACGGGACCGCGCTGCGCGACGGCCTGCCGTTCCTGTCGTTCGACAGCGTTGCCAACCAGATCCAGTTCGCCCAGCTGTCGCACGAACTGAACGATCGCGCCGCTGCGGCGGCCCGTGTCGGACCCGACGCGGCCGCCCTCGTGCCCGGCCGGCGCGTGCGCTTCGCCGGCATGATGACGGCGGCACCACCGCAGGTGACAGCCGTGCAGCTGCAGCTTCTGCCGGACGCGCCGTGATGGCCCCGTCCCCCGAGCTGGAACCCCACGAGCCCGCCGAGGACGATGTCGTCCTGCGTGCCGAGCAGGTCGGCAAGGCCTATCCCGGCACCACAGCGCTGCAGGGCGTCGACTTCGAGGTGTGCGCCGGCACGGTGACCGTGCTGCTCGGCGAGAACGGCGCCGGCAAGTCGACCCTGATGAAGATCCTGGCCGGTGCGGAGCGCCCAAGCTCCGGCCGGCTCTATCTGGACGGGCGGGAAGTCGCGTTCGACTCGGTCAACGACGCCGCGGCGCTCGGCATCGGCATCATCTTCCAGGAGCTCAATCTCTGCCCGAACCTGAGCGTCGCGGAGAATATCTTCCTGGGTCATCCGGCGCTTCGTTTCGGCATCGATGTCGACAAGAAGCGCCACGTGGCGGAGGCGCGCAAGCTGCTCAGCCGGCTCGAGCACGACATCGATCCTGAGGCGCTGGTCGGCGATCTCCGGCTCGCTGAGCAGCAGATCGTCGAGATCGCCAAGGCGCTGGCGCGCAATGTGCGCGTCCTCATCATGGACGAGCCGACCTCCGCCCTCTCGGCGACGGAGGTGGAAATCCTGTTCCGCCTCATCGGCGATCTGAAGGCCGCCGGCGTCGGCATCGTCTATATCTCCCACCGGCTCGACGAGGTGGTACGCATCGGCGATCGGGTGACGGTGCTGCGCGACGGCCAGGTCAAGGCGCGTGCCGAGATGCGGGACGTCGACATCCCCTGGCTGATCGCCGAGATGGTCGGTCGCGCCGCCGCGTTCGAGCCGCAGGCCGACCCCTTGCCACTCGGCCCGCCGGTCCTGGAAATCGAGGAGGTCAGCCTGAGGAATCCCCACGGCGGGTTCTTCGTCGAGCGTGTCTCGCTCCGGCTCCGGGCGGGCGAGGTGGTCGGGCTCTACGGGTTGCTCGGCGCCGGCCGCTCGGAACTGTTCGAGATCCTGATCGGCGCGCAACCGGACGCGGTCGGCCGGGTACGGCTGGCCGGCGAGGAGTTGGCCGGTCTGCCGATCGCCGCGCGTATCCGACGCGGGTTGGCCCTGGTCCCGGAAGATCGCCAGCGCGAGGGGCTGGTGCAGTGCCTGTCGGTCGGCATGAACCTCACGCTGGCGAGCCTGCACCGGTTCCTGCGCGGCACGTCGATCGACCCCGGGCAGGAGCGGAGCGCGGTCACGCAAACCATTCGCGATCTGCTCATCCGGGTCTCCTCACCCCTGGTCGAGGTGACGGCACTCAGCGGCGGCAATCAGCAGAAGGTGGTGATCGGCAAGGCCTTGCTGACCCAGCCCAAGGTCTTGCTGCTCGACGAGCCGAGCCGCGGCATCGACGTCGGCGCGCGGGCCGAGGTCTTCAGAACCGTACGCCGGCTCGCCCGCGATGGCCTGGGCGTGGTGTTCGCGACCTCGGACCTCAAGGAGGTGATGGCGATGGCGGACCGCATCCTGGTCATGGCGGACGGGCGGGTGACGGGCGATTTCCCGCGCGCCACGGTGACGGAGGAACAGCTGGTCGCCGCGGCCAACCGGACGGCCGTCGAGGCCAGATGCGAGGAGGATGCCAGATGAGCGACTACGCGGCAGCCATCGCTGCGAAGCCGAGGCGGCCGAGATCGCCGCTGCTGCTTCTGCTGAGCTTCCGGACCCTGATCGCGCTCTTCGCCGTGCTCGTCTTCTTCGGCCTGACCACGCCCAACTTCCTCGACGTCGGCACGCTCGTCCTCTTGGCAAAACATGTCTCGATCAATGCGATCCTGGCGATCGGCATGACCTTCGTCGTGCTGACGGGCGGCATCGATCTGTCGGTCGGCTCGATCGTCGGCCTGGCCGGCATGATCGCCGGCGGCCTGATCAACTACGGCATTCCGCTCGGACCCTGGCAGGTCACGCTGTTTCCGGACGTGCCGACGGTGATCCTCGTGACACTCGCGGCCGGCACCCTGGTCGGCACGATAAACGGGTTTCTGGTGACCGCGCTCAACGTGGCGCCGTTCATCGCCACGCTCGGCACACTCTACGCCGCGCGCGGTGCGGCACTCCTGCTCTCCAACGGCGAGACCTTCGCCAATCTGGTCGGCCGGCCCGCGTTCCATAACACCGGCTTTCCCTTGCTCGGCGCGGGCATGGTCGGCGGCGTGCCGGTCTCGGTGCTGCTGCTGGTCGCGAGCGGCCTGGTCGCCGCCTACGCGGCGGGCCGCACGATCTTCGGGCGCCGGGTCTATGCGGTCGGCGGCAACGAGCGGGCGGCCCTCCTGTCCGGTGTGCCGGTGCATCGCGTGAAGCTTGCCGTCTACATGATCTCCGGCGCCTGTGCGGCACTCGCGGGCCTGATCGTCGCTTCCGAACTGGTTGCGGCACATCCGGCGAGCGGCGAAAGTTTCGAGTTGAACGCGATCGCCGCGACCGTACTCGGCGGCACCTCGCTTGCGGGTGGACGCGGCACCATCTGGGGTACGATCATCGGCGCGTTCGTCATCGGCATCCTGGGCGACGGACTCGTGATGCTGGGCGTGAGCTCGTTCTGGCAGATGGTCATCAAGGGCGTCGTGATCATCGCGGCCGTGGTGCTGGATCAGCTGCAGCAGCGAATCCAGCGACGCCTCGCCGTTCAGGCGCAGGAAGCCGGCTGAGGCCAACCCTCGCCGGACGGATACCGGCGGAGGGATCAGGGCATGGGGAAGCTCATCTTCGGCATGATGCAGTCCCTCGACGGCTACGTCGCCGGCGTGGCGGGCGGGCCGCAACTGCCGCCACCCGGCGCAGCACTCCATCGTCACTTCAACGACCATGTCCGCAGCCTGGCCGGCTGTCTCTATGGCCGTCGGATCTACGAGGTGATGCGCTACTGGGACGAGGATCGGCCCGAGTGGGGCGCGCTCGAGCACGACTTCGCGGCGGCATGGCGGGCCCAGCCGAAATGGGTCGCGTCACGCTCGCTGAAGTCGGTCGGCGCGAACGCCACGCTGGTCGCCGACGACATCGGGGCGTTCGCGCGCAGGCTGAAGGCAGACGTTGCGGGCGACATCGACGTTGCCGGGCCGGAGCTCGCAGGAAGCCTTACCGGCCTCGGCCTGATCGACGAGTATCGCCTCTACCTCCGCCCGTTCGTGCTGGGCGGCGGCAAGCCGTACTTCGCCGATGCCCGGCCGCCGCTCCGCCTTGTCGCGACCGAGCCCGTCGGCGAGGACGCGGTGAGGCTGGCGTACGTCCCTGCCTGATCGGCCACACCGCCGGATCCGTCATCGCCGGGACGGCTTCTGTGCGGCTGCCGCCGAAATGCCGGAGCAACGGCATCAGTGAACCGATGTGATCATTGGTGGTATTATCCGTCCCGGGCCGCACTTGCGGCGGGGGGCCATCACGACGCCGGATTGAAGCGCTCGGCAGCCACGCTGAGGAGGACCTCCATGACAGACTTCGGCCGTGCCACAACGATCGGGTGCCTGTTTCTTGCGGCGCTGATCCTCCCGGCAAGCGCCTGGGCTGGGACGCGCCCCACCATCGCCGAACAAATTGCCAAGGCCTATGGCCTTGATTCTTTTGAGAAAATTGAAGCGATCCGGTATTCGTTCGGCCTTAAGCTCCCGGGAGTGAATATCTCCCGCTCCTGGGTCTGGCAGCCCAAGACGAACCAGGTCTCCTACGAGGGCAAAGACAAGGACGGCAAGCCGGTCAAGGTGACCTATGACCGGTCTCAGCTCGACAGCGCGCCTGCCAATGTGAAGGACGAAATCGAGCCTGCCTTCGTCAATGACGAATATAATCTGCTATTCCCCTTGCATGTTTATTGGGACGGCGCCGATGTGCAGGACATGGGCATGCAGAAATTGCCCATCGGGAAGGGATCCGCGAAACTGGTCGTCGTGAAATACGCCTCGGACGGCGGTTATACGCCTGGAGATACTTGGGATCTCTACGTCGGGCCCGACAACCGCGTCAAAGCGTTCGCCTATCATCGCGGCGGAGCCAATCCGCCGAAGCTCGTCGTAGCGAGCTGGGCCGGCTACAAGAAGGCTGGCCCGCTCCTTGTCTCAACGGACCGTCGCGGGACGGCGGACGGCAAGCCGCTACAATTCGGCTTTTCGGATGTGTCCATCAAGCTCGTGGGGTCGGACACTTGGCTGAAGGCGAAATAGCAAACGGCCGGCGAGATAGGCGTCGATCATGCCGATGAAGGCCGATTTCGAGCTCGATGCCGGGACAAAGACCTTTGCCTCCGGCCTGCTGCCGGACCTGATTGCCGCCCTGCGCCAGGCGCGCCCGGGCGATCTCATCGCCGTGGTCGGCAGCGAGGCAAGTCTGGGCACCGACCTCGAAACCTGGTGCCGCTTCACCCGTAACAGCTTGGTAGATACGGACGTCGCGGCCGGGCGCCATCGCTGGGTCGTCCGGTGCGGCGAGGCGCCCTCGCCGCCCGAGAGCGTGCGCCCGATCGGATCGCGGCTCTGGCTCTATACGAATTTCGACTGCAACCTGCGCTGCGACTATTGCTGCGTCCGCTCCTCGCCCAAGGCGCCGCGCCGGGCGCTCGGGCTCGAGCGGGTGAAACGGATCGCGGCGGAGGCTGCCGAACTCGGCGTCGGAGAAATCTTCGTCACCGGCGGCGAGCCGTTTCTGCTGCCGGATATCGGCGAGATTCTGGCCGCTTGCGCAGCGGCGGCCCCCACGACCGTGCTCACGAACGGGATGCTGCTGGTCGGGCGGCGACGCGAAACGCTCCGGGCTTTGCCGCGCGAGCGCGTGACGCTGCAGATCAGTCTCGACAGCCCGACGCCGGAGCGGCACGACCGCCATCGCGGCGCCGGCACTTGGGCGCGCGCCTGGCAGGGCATCGAGCGCGCCCGGGCGGACGGATTTCGTGTGCGCCTGGCGGCGACCGTCTCGACGGATGCCGAGGCGGAGGAGTTCCGCCGCTTCCTCGACGCTGAGCAGATCGCCAAGGAAGATCGCGTGATCCGCCGTATCGCACTGCGCGGCACGGCGGCGGAGGGATTGGCGCTGGCACGCGCGGACCTGATGCCCGAGATCACCATCACCGCCGAAGGCATCTACTGGCATCCGGTCGGGGCCGAGGATGCCGACCTGTTCCTGACGCCGGAGATCTTTCCGCTTGCACGGGCCTTCGCCGCCGTGCGCGACGCTTTCGAGCGGGAGACCGACCATGGGCGCCGGCTGGCGACCATCTTCAATTGCGCGTGAAGAACCCCTGGCGCGCCGCGGCTTGGCGGAGCGCGTCGTAGCCGTCGAGGTGGGGCACCAGCCATCGCTTGAGCCCCTCGGCCTCGAGCACGGCCCGGTGATCGGGATTGTCGTAGCTCATCTGCGAGAGGGCCTGCGCGAAGCGCTGTTCCAGGGATCGATCGAGATCCGGTCGCGCCGTGAACATGCAGTGGTTGTAGGGCTCGGAGGTCCAGATCTCGACCAGGGCGCCCTCGGGCACCAGCCGGCCGCTCTGTAGCGCCTGCCAGAACGGGCTGCCGATGGCACCCGCGTCGGCGCTGCCGTCAAGCACCGCGCGGATCACCTCCGCCTCGCTGGCTCCGGTATCGCCATGCTTGCCCAGATCGCTGTTGAAGCGGAGCGTGCGATAGGTGCGGCCCTCGATGAGGCCTGCGCGCTCGAGGAAGTGAACCGGCAGAATGGCGGCATGGCCGCTGTCGCGGCTGCCGAGTGCCAGCGTGCGGTTCTCGAGGTCGGCAAGCGACGACACCGGCCCGCCGGCGACGGCGACGATCTTGGTCATCCAGCCGAGATCGGTGTCGCGCATCGCGACCGGGCGGCAGCGGCGCTCGCTCCATGCCTCGGCCTGCAGATAGGCGAGATTCGTGTTCCAGGCGATGTCGATACGAGGCGCCGGCGCGACGGGCTCAGCCAAGAGCGCCCCCACCTGCGCTTCGTAGCTCTGGAACAGGACGACCTCGACCGGGAGCCGCGCCTCCTCGTGAAAGTAGCGCCGCATTCCCTCCCAGATCGTGACCACCTTTGGATCGTAAGCGACGGCCCCCACCCAGATCGTTCGCGTCATGGCTCGCTTCCCGCTGGCTCGAATCAAATAGTAAGAGCACTCAGAAGAGCGGCATGCCCAGAAGCGCCTTCGCGATGAACTCGCGCAGCACGTCCCCGGTCGGCGCCATCACCGCGCCGGCATGGGCATCCCGGAACAGTCGTTCGATGCTCATGTGCTTCGAGAAGGCGGCGCCGCCGCAGACGCGCATCGCGGTGGAGGTGACGCTGATCGCCGCGTCGCCGGCCGCCGCCTTGCATTCGAGCACGCGCAGCATCGTGTCGTCCCGCGGCCGCTCCAGGTGATCCACGACACCGTCGATGCGCGCGGCGAGGCCGGCGGTCTCGATCTGCATCGCCGCCAACTGGGCGCGGAGCGTCGGCAGGCTCTCGCCGAGGCTCTGCCCCAGATGCTCGAACCGGGCGGTCTTCAGATGGTTGGTGGTGCCAGAGACAGTCGCGCGGCAGAGGCCCAAGGCAACGGCCGCGCTGCCGAGATTGAACAGCGGCAGCACGACCTGAAGCATCGCCTGGAAGCCCGCGCCGTCTTCCGTCAGCTGATGCTCCGGTGCGACCGTGCAGTCCTCGAGCGCCATGGGCGCCGAGGCATTGGCGCGCAAGCCGAGACCATCCCAGGGCCCCGCGACCGTGAGGCCGGGAGCGTCCGCGGGAACCAGGTAGAGCGTCGACTGGGTGGGGTCCTGCCCTTCGGGCGCCAGCGAGGAGACGACGTAGCTCTGGGCCTGGCCGGCACTCGTCACCCACGATTTTCGCGCGGTGAGATGAACCCCTGCGGCGTTCCGTCGGGCGCGCGAGATCGGGGCCCAGAAGTGACTGCGAGACCCGGCCTCGCTGAAGGCCAGGGTGGAGAGATGCCGCCCGGCGGCGATCTCCTTCAAGGCAGGCGCGACCGCGGCGCCCGGCCGAGCCGCGGCGATGGTCGCACTCGCGCACGCGTGCATCAGATAGACCATGGCGACCGATGCGTCCGCTTCGGCGAGCGTCGCCATGACGGCCGCGAAGCTCCGTGGTCCCAAGCCCGATCCGCCGACCTCCCCGGGCAGCATCAGTCCGAGCAGCCCGGCCTGGCCGAGTGCTGCGACCGCTTCGGCGGAGAAGCGGCCCTCCTTGTCGTTCTGCCGGGCTGCCGGAGCCAGCACGCGATCAGCTATGTCCTTGGCACTCGAAACCGCCGTGTCATGATTCATGACGCCCTCGGATCGCTGGAAGGCAGGATGCAACGCCTTCTCTGATGCCCGCGCTCGCGGCGTAACATGAGCATCGCACGGGGTATGACGAGCGACAAGAGGAGGGCGCGATGGACGGGCGGCGCTTCATGGCCGGCGGCATGCTGGCTCTTGCGATGGCGAGCGGCGCGCTGGTTGGTGCTGCGCGCGCCGAGGAAGCGGTCACCTTCACCGATCTCGACAGCGTGCTGAAGCAGAAGCCGCTGTTGCCCGAAGGGGCCACGGCCGACATCGTCGCAGCACAGCACGTGGGTGCCAGCGAGTTGCAGATCGTCGTGGCGCGGAAGATCGGCCTTCACACGCACGAAGACACGGTCCATCGCATCTATGTCGCGCGCGGCAAGGGCATCTTCCGCTTCGCCGGCCGATCGCGCCGGGTCAAGGTCGGGGATATCCTGACCGTGCCCAAGCATGTGGTCCATGGCTTCGAAACGGCGCCTGGCGCGGAGCCGCTCGTCCTGCTGGTGGTCGAGACGCCCGAGTGAACGGGCGGCACGCCGCGTCCCGGTCCGGTTCATCGCGCTAGGTGAGAGCGCGGAGCACGAAGTTGGAGACGACGCCACGCCCGTTCGCGCGCGCATAACGCTCCACGATGATCGCATCGAGCCCGAGGCTCCTGCCGTACTGGTGGAACGTGAAGATCAGCTGCAGCACGAGCAGGAAGAAATAGGTCCACGGCCACTCGCCGTAGGCATTGTAGAGGCCGAGCCACAGATTGAGCACCTGCAGCGCGCCAATCGCGCCCCAGAAGCGGACGAAGAGGCCGAGCAGGAGCGATACGGCGGTCAGCACCTCAAGCACGTAGACGATCGGCGCGAACAGGTAGAAGTGCGGCAGGACGATGTTATTGACGAAGTCGCCCTGCAGCGGGACCGACGCTGATTTCCCCAACGTCGTCATCCAGTAATAGAGGCCGGTCGTGGTCGGCTGGTCCGGGTGATCGGTGTAATAGGGCGGGAGCTTCCACAGCGTTTGCTGCCACCACATCGAACCGATCAGAAACCGCAAGATCCAATCGGCCAGATGGCGCGGCGTGCGCTGGCCCTCGATGGTGGCCCAGGCATAGGCCGCGATGGCGAAGCTGCCCAGGATCAACAGCCAGAACACGCCGGTCATCCAGGCCGGATCGAGCAGGAAATTCAGAACATCGGACAGCGGGTTTGGCATGGGTCTGCTCCTCCGCGAACTCAGTCTCGCGCATTTGGGCCATCGTGTCGTGCCCTTCGAGACACTTGATGGCGCTGGGGTCCAAGTGCCGAAGACCAATGACGGCGGCATAGGACCAGAAGGACGTATCCGGCATATGTCCTGATCGGTCAGAAGTGTAACGAAGTGTATGCCGCGCCCGACTGCTCGGGCGCCTAATCTCGCGCGTTGGCCGGATTTGCCCGGTCCGACCGCTCGAACGCGACCCGCGCGAAGGCTAGACCCAGGCGCAAGCCGGCTTTCAACGTCCCCATGACGGTACCCGACACCTTGGAGGCACCGCCGATGCGGCGGCGATGCGGCACCGGGATCTCGACGATGCGCAAGCCGGCCCGGGCGGCGCGCATCTGCATTTCCAGGTTCCAGCCGTAGGTCATCTCGCGCATGCGGAGCCGATCGAGCACATCCCGCCGGATCGCGCGAAAGGCGCACATGTCGGTATAAGCGACACCGTAGAGCAGCCGCGTCAGCGCGCCCGCAAGGTAGCCGGCTGCGATCTGCAAGGCATTCATGCTGCCGGGCTCCCGCTCGCCACGTGTCCGGGATCCGATGACGAAATCGTGGGTCCCCGCCAGTATCGGC
Source organism: Aliidongia dinghuensis (assembly GCF_014643535.1). Taxonomy (NCBI): domain Bacteria; kingdom Pseudomonadati; phylum Pseudomonadota; class Alphaproteobacteria; order Rhodospirillales; family Dongiaceae; genus Aliidongia; species Aliidongia dinghuensis. Next base: position 101,963 of record NZ_BMJQ01000021.1, read on the forward strand.
GCAAGCAGCACCGGGACGACTTCCGGCCGGTCGCTGCCGTCGCCGTCGAGGAAGACAATAATGTCGCAATCGCGGGCCGCCTGTGCGCCGGCGGCGCAGGCCCGGCCATAGCCCTTCTGCCTCTCCTCGACGACGCGCGCGCCGGCAGCCCGTGCCCGCTCGACGGTGCGGTCCCGGCTGCCGCTGTCGGCGACGATGATTTCATCCACGACATCGCGCGGAACGGCGCGGATCACCTCGCCGATCGGCGCCTCCTCGTCGAGCGTCGGAATGACCACGGCGACGCGCGGACGCCGAGGCGGCGCGGCAGAGCCCGAGCTCAGCATTTGTTCCGCCGCCGGCATCACAGGCTCCAGCGCAGGCCGCAGCGCGCGCAGGCGGGTGACGGGCGGTCGCTCAGCAGCGCGCGGCGGAATTCCTGATAGCGCTCGCCATTCCAGATTTCGCGCAGGCTCTGCTGGGTGGCATCGCCGAGCGTGAAGCTTTCGTAGCCACGCATCGAGAAGGGCGCGATGCAGCAGGGCAGCGCCTTGCCGTGGGCAGTGAAATACATAAGCGTCCAGGGGCGGCGGCAGAGCGACCAGGGCTGGGTCTCGCGCTCACGCTTGAGGCTCGTGCCGGGCTCGGTGGCGCCCGAGGCGTTGAAGGTGATGCCGAGGGACTGGGCGAGCTCCTCGGCCTCGCGGATGAGCGCGCCCTCCGCCGCATCGAGGCGCTCGAACAACGCCGATTCAGGCCGCGCCAAGCCCTGGCCTTCGGGGAAATAGACGAGGCGCTGCAGATAGACCTCGCGGACGCCGATCTCGACAGCGAGCCGCACGAATGCCGGCAGCTCGGCGAGCGTCTCCTTCAGCCCCGTGAGCCAGAGCGAGACCCGCGGCGTCCGGGCCTTCAACTCGTCTTGCAGGCGGGTGAACGCGCGGACATTGCGCACGATCCGGTCGAACATGTCGCGGCCGCGCACCCGCTCGAAGGATCCGGGCTCGGCCGCGTCGAGCGAGACGCGGAGCTCGTCCAGTCCTGAATCGATGAGCGCCCTGCCCTTGCGGCTCGTGAGCAGCGTGCCGTTCGTGTTGAACAGCACGTAGGTGCCGCGGTCCTTGAGATAATGGATCATGCGCGGCAGCTCGCGCACCATCATCGGCTCGCCGACGCCATGGAGGACCACGCGCGCGATCCGCGGAAACTGATCGACGATCGCCGTGAAGAGCTCCCAGCTCATGTCGGCCGGCGGCTCGAGATCCTCAAAAGTCCGGGGACAGGTGGTGCAGAGCAGATTGCAGCGGTTCGTCGTCTCGAGATAGAGGCACACCGGCTCGAGCTCCACCACCGGACCACGGGTCTCTTCGATATGCTCGAAGTATCGCGCCGGGTTCGGCGCGCGCCCTCCGGCGGTGGTGCTATTCGCGCTCATGATTGCGCTCCGATCCAGCTTGCGCCGGTGCGCGCGCCGCGGCGTCGCCACAGTTCCAGGCAGGCGAGCGCCGCGAAGGGACAGTAGATCGCGGCTTCATAGAGCGCTCGAGTGCCTTCGGGATCGGCTCCGCCCGGCACGAAATAGAGCAGCGGACAGGCGACCGTCAGATAGAGGACCGACGGGCGGGGCGCGAAACAGAGGAACGGTACCAGCCACGCGAAGTACCAGGGATAGTGCGGCGAGAGCAGGACCATCGCGACCACGGTCAACCCGGTCGCCGAGGCGATGTAATGGTCGGCGGCCCGGTCTTTCCGGATGGCATCGATCGCGAGCGCCAGCAGAGCTGCGGCGGCAAGCGCCAGATAAGGCGTAGCGCCCAGTGTACGGAGCGATGGGGCCACGTGCTCGACCAGGCTCCACAAGAAGAAGCCGGAGCCACTCACCAGTTCCTCGCCCTTCACATAGTCGGGCAGGTAGCCCAAGACCGCGCTGCCGGCGCCGAGGAACGGCAGGTAGGCGACGATCGCCGTCACGGCGGCGGCTACGAGCAGCTTCCAGTCCCAGCGGCGATAGAGCGCCGGCAGCAGGATCGCCGGGTAGAATTTCACGAGCGCGGCGGCGGCGATAGCACCGCCCGTGAGCCAGGCCAGCCCGCGCCGCCGCGCCCAGAGGGCGAGTGCGACGAAGCACACGACGGCGGCATCGATATGGCCGCTGCCGGCGAATTCCCAGAGTGCCAGCGGATGCCACGCGTAGGCGAGGATCCGCTCGCGCGGCAGACGCAGGAGTGCCAGCAGGCGAAGCAACAGCACGACGCCTGCCAGCTCGAGACCGACCAGTGTCGCCTTCATCCCGGTGACAGAGTCGTGAAGCCGGGTGGCGATGAAATAGATGACCTCGGCGACCGGTGGATAGATCGTGGGCGCGTAGGTGCGGCGATTGATGTTGGGAAAAATCGCATCGTCCCGCAGCACCGCCAGATGCGGATCGATCGGGATGTAGCGGTAGGGATTGATGCCTGCGGCCTGGACCCGGCCATCCCAGACGTAGCGGTAGATATCGTCCGAGAGATAGGGCGGCGCCAGCAGGACGCCGGCACGCATCGCAACCGCGACCACAAGGATTGCGACAAGACCGCGGCGCGAAAATCCGCCGCGCCACGTCAAGGCGACGGCAACCAGGTAGAGCGCCCCTTGCAACAGCGCGAGGACGATGAATCCGTCTTCTGCGTCCTCATGCTGCAGCCAGAGTCCAACCCCGGTCAGGATCAGCATCAGCGCGCCGATCACGACCATGAGGGGGGCTCGCGGCGCGCCGAGTTTCATGGCGGGACGTGCCCGACCGCGCCCAGCTCGGTTCCCAGGGTATCGATCCCCAGGGCATCGATCCCCAGGGCCTCGAGACCAAGGCGCCGGCCGTACCCCGCCGCCGCAAGGCTTTGCAGATAGGCGCTCGTATCGGGGGCGGCATAGCCTGGACGAGCGCAGCCCGGGGGGCGCCGGCCGCCGAGGATCTCGCGGCAGAGCCATTCCAGCGATGCCGCATCATCGACATCGTACCAGGACGGCAGCGTCACGGTGTCGAGCGCGATGCTTTGCGCCCGCTCCATCGTCTGGCGGAACACCCGCTCCGTGCTCCAGGCGATATCCTCGAAGAGACGGCGATGCAGCCGTTTCAAGCCGATAAGGTAATAGCCGCCGTCGAAAGCGGGGCCCAGCACGACGCGATCGCCCGGTGCCTGCAACGCCCGGACGGCCTCGACCAGCACGGACGTCGGGAGCGTCGGGCTGTCGGCGTTGACGAGGCAGACACCGCCATAGCCCGCCCCGAGCAGGTCCTCGACCGCGTCAGGCAGACTGTTGGCCAGGCCGACGCTCCGCGGCGGCAGCAGCCCGATCTCCGGCGGGACGAGATCGCGGAACAGGGCCTCGGAGCCCGGTGGCGAATAGGCGATGAAGCCCGCGATCGGCACCGTCTCGGCGGCCGCCATGAAATTGGCGGCAATGTCCTTGAGAAAGCAGGCGCTGAGCGCTGCCGCTTCTGCCACGTGAAGTGGCGGGACGAGGCGGGTCTTCACTTCCCCGTTCCGCGGTGCCTTGGCCATCACGGCCAGGGCGCAGGTGTCGCGGCGCGCCTGGTCCATGGGCACCCCTGCTCCTTCTACCGCGCGCCCGCGACGAGCCGTTCCTTCTTGTTTCGCGGAGCCGTCGTGAAACGGTACAAGCCTATCCGTAGCGGCTCAAGATCATCTGCAGTGAGGCCGAACCCGTCAGGGCCGCGCCAGCCCCTTGACCCCGGTCAGGATGGCGCTCGTAAAACTCGCCGCCGTCGTGTTCGCCCCCGTGAAATCGGCCTCGGTCAGATCGGCGCCGGCGAAATCGGCATTCGACAGGTCCGCCCCGGTGAACCGGGCATGCTGTAGCTTGGCGAACTCGAAGGTGACACGCCCGAGCCCGGCGCCGTCGAAATTCGCGCCTGCGAGGTTCGCCCGCGAGAAGTCCGTGCGGATCAAGCCCATCGACTGGTTGCGCATATCCGCCGAGGCGCGCAGATGCGACAGGTTCGCACCCTGCATGTCGTCGAGGCTGAAGCGCGCGGTGACCTTCGCACCCGAGAGGTTAGCGCCGACGAAGCTCGCCGCCTCGGCCGGCTGGGTCTCGAGGCCGCGCGAGACGACCAGCGTCTCGAGCACGGCGTCCGACAGGTCGGCATGGGAAAAATCAGCGCTGATGATCCAGGCCAGGTTCAGCTTCGCGCGCATGAGCTTGGCGCCGGCGAGCTTGGCCTTGACGAATTTCGCGCCGCGCAGATCGGCATCCGAGAGATCGGCACCGGAGAGGTCGGCGCCGCTGAAATCCAGATCGTGGAGATCGAGGCCGGCCAGCGATTTGCCGGCGAGATTGGCACCCGCACCTGGCTGCGCCGCGGCCAGGATCGACTGGACGTCGGCGCGGGTGAGGTCGCCGGCGGAGGCGGCAAAGCCCGCCAGGGATAGGGACAGGAGCCAGAAGAGCGCCGTTGTCCGAAGCATTGCCTCGCCCTCCGCGCCGGTGCCGTTATTCGGCGGCCGTCTTGCCCGCGAACTGGCCGTAGGCAGCGACGGCCCGCACTAACACCCAGCACTATACATAGCACTTGGCCCGGCCCCCATATAGGCCGCCATGCCCATTGGGCAGCCGCTTCGGAGAGTGGGGCGCCGGGCGATCGCGAACACAGTGTCGCCCGGCCTCACCCGCTTGCGGTCTTGCCGCACGCCTTCCGGGCAATTACGGCTGCCAGAGCTTTCGTTTCTCTTCATCCGTCAGGCTTTGCCGTTGCAGCGGCGTCAGTCCGCCATACCCCACGACCTGGATTGCACTGTTCGTGTCGTAGCTTTGCTGCACGTTTTTCTTCCGCTGATCTCCTTTCTGCGGCTGCTGCGTTGGCGTCGCATCGCCACCGCCGTAGCCGAGGACCTCGACCGTGATGATGGAGGGCAAGTCCTGGGCGGTCGACCGGTTGCGGGTCCGGCCGGCGGCCTCCGCCGCGGTCGCGGCCGCCCCTGCGGCGTTGGACGCCGTGGTGAGCGCGCCCAGATTCGGCGCCACCGCGGTCGGGATGCCGAACGCCGTGCCCTGCACCTGGATGTTGAAGGCGTTCTCGACATGGAGTGCTGCGATCGCGAGGTCGCCCGAGACGCGGATGCCGGCCGCCCCCGCATCGACCGTGCCGCGCGGCGCAATCAGGTAGACGTTGCCGCGCGGGGCGCCGGGGATGGTCTGCAGCGTGGCGATGCCGGCGCCGGTCACCTCGGATTTCGCGTCGACCGTGAAGTAGCCGTCCGGGTCTTCCTTATACAGGGGCGGCGGAACGTCCGATGTCGTCTTGGCGCCCTCGCCGGCGTTGATGTCGCCGTTCGAGCTCCAGATCGTCATCTCGCCGCCCTGCTCGGTGAAGATGCGGCTTTGCGCCAGGAGCAGGCTCTGGTCGCTGAAGATCGAGACATTGCCCGTCTCCAGCGTGAGGATACCCTGCTGGTTCGGCCCGATGACCGTGTCGCCATTGCTGTCGACGACGTAGGGCGGTGCGGACGCGCTGCCGACCAGGATGCGGCCGCCGGGGCCGAGGATGTCGATGTTCCCGCCCTCCTGCGTCTGCACCGTGGCGCCGCGCATGTCGAAATAGCCCGTGCCGACCAGCTGATTGGCGCCGTTGGTGCCGCCCTCCAGGTTGTTCTGCGTGTAGCCGTCGCTCGCCGGGAACAGCGTGTTGATCGCCTGATAGCCACGGATGTACTGGTGGTAGTAGGGGCTCGCTGGATTGTTGTAGTCGGCGCCGACTTGGGTCAGGACCGCGAAGAACTGCCGATCGATGAAGGCCTGCTGCTGATACTGCGGCAGCGTCTCGAACAGGGTCCAGGCTTCATCGGGCGTCAGCGGCGCGATGCCACCGTTCCCGCCGCTCCGCTTGAGACTGTCCGCCGCGATCTGCTCGACATAGGCGACGAGTTGCGGCGACAGGTTCGGGATGCCCGGGATCGGCGCGGCCGCCGGATCGATGTAGGTCGCGGCGAAGCCCGTATCGTTGATGCCCTTGCCGACGCCGAACAGGATCGAGATGTGGGCGCTCTCTGCAGGCAGAGCGGCGTTATCGAGGTCGCCGATGGTCTCGATGCCGGTCGCAATCGTGCCGTTCAGGCTCGAACCGCCGGCTCCATTCTGGAAGACCAGATAGGATTGATTGGCCGAGGTGAGCGGCCCGATGTTGCGGCCCGCCTGGATGTCGAAATAGCCGGGGCCGGCCAGTTCCAGCGCCGGGGTCAGATAGTTCGCCCATCTCGGATCGGTCAGCGGCGCCGTACCCAGCACCGGATCGTAGATGTCGTGCCCGGCGACGATCCGCGTGACATCCGAGGCATAGAAATTCTCGCCCAGGAAGGACAGGTTGACGATGTCATTCCCGGCCTGGATGAAGGCGGGCTTGTTGGGCTCCAGAACGAGCTCGTCGTAATAGAAGCCGAGACTGTCCTGGGCTCCGTCGGTGATATTGCCGTTCAGTGCGTAGACCCGCACCGGATTGGCATTCTGCGCGTGAGAAATCGTGTGCTCGTAGCGCGGAAGGCCGCTTGAGGTCGGCTGCAGCGGGTCCGTAGCACCGATGCCTGCATAGAACTGCGATTGCTGATTGAGCGGCGAGGGCAGCAGCGACGGGTCGACGTCGAGCAGACCGAAATATCTGCTGAAGAAGGAACCGCCCGCGACATCATCTGCAAAGCTGATCGATTGATCGGCGAGCAGGGTGAGCTGTCCGTTCACGGAGGGATAGAGTTCCCCGGCATTGTCGATCTCGATGCCGCCGCCGAGCGCCGTCATGCTGAGCGAGGCGGGCAGAAGGGTACCGCTATCGGTCGAACCCAAGAACGGGGCGTTCGACGCGGTCATGGTGCCGAGCTTCGCGTTGCCGACCGTCGAGAGGATCGACAAGGACGAGGTGCTGCTGGGGCTCTGGGAATCGCCCGCGCCTATCCCGAAGAGACTGAAGTAAGATGGGTCATAGACGCCGCCAATATTGGCGTCCTGACGCGCGGTCACCGTCCAGTTCGTATTCTGGTAGCCGAGCAGCGGCGCCATCGGTGTCGAGACGCTGACGGCCCCGGCTATCCCGCTCGTGGTGGTCGAGAGGGTGAAGGCGGAGCCGATTTCGCCGCCGGCGGTCAATGATCCGGCGCCGTTCGCGACGAAATAGGCGCCGCCTAGAATGTCGCCGCCGGCGCTGACCGCGAGATTGCCGCCGCCCAATGTATTCACCGCGCCATTGGAAATGTTCCAGGTCGTCGGCAGCGCGACGGACAGCTCTCTAATATCGCCCTTCGCCGTCACGCTCACGTTGCCGCCGGCCGACATCACCCCTTGGTCGAACGCCGCGAAATTGATCGAGCTTTGCGTGACTTGGCCGGAGCTATTGGTGACATTGTTGGTTTCCATCCATTGCCACCAGAACTGGGCGACATAGGTGCCCGCGGTTCCGGTCACATTGCCGGTCGTGTCGTAGACCTGTTCGATGCCGTTGATGTTCCTGCCCGCGCTGATCGTGATGTTGCCCGCATTCACCGGCTGCACGGGGCCGGTGACGAGCAGTTCGCCCTGGTAGGCACTGCTCGTGGACGGCCGGAGCACCGACGCCGAGGTGTCGGCGGTCGTTCCGGGCGCCGGCTCGCCTGCCGTATAGACCGCCGCAGGCGCCGCCGTATCAAGCCAGTCGACATCGCCCGCCGCCGCGATGTCAATCGAACCCGTGCCTGTCCGCACCGTCGTCGGGAAGAGCAGCGTCCTGCCGCTGATGAAATCGGACGAAAGCGGATTGCCGTCCAAGTCCTTGGTCGCCGTGTCGGCGACCGTGAGATGCCCGTCGAGGTTGACGCTGCCGGTCGAGCCGGGATTCACCGCAAGCGGATCGGCGCTCGTGAAATTCGCGCCGGCGACCAGCCGATAGCTGGAGCTGGAACCGCCGAGCAGCGTCGCGGCGTAGAGCGGGATCGGATTGCCCGCGACCGGCTGATTGTCCGGATTGTTGTTGGGACCGAAATCCACGACCGGCAAAGTGCCGAGATTGGGGAGGATAACGGTGGCGGGATTGCTGGCTGGAGCGTATGGCGGATAGATGAACGGGAATGTGCTGTTCCATCTCTCACTGCTCACATAGCCCGAATAATATGTGCCCCAATCCGTAATATACTGAGCATAGTCCGACGAGTAATTGGCATAAGTGCCATTGTCGAGCGGCAGCAACAGGGGTGACGGCGTATCGGGATGGCCTTGTGTATTAAGAAGGATCGTGTAGCCGTAAACGCCCTGCAGCCAATTATAATAGGCTGCGGCATAAGCTGCGTAGCTCGGATAATTGATAGGCTGCGGCGCAACTGGAACATTGGGATCCGAATCCGTCGGTTTGTAGCCCAGCCAACCATAATATTGGCCAAAAGGTTGGTCTTGTCGGTTGAAGATACCTATCCAACCAGTGTTGCTGGGCTGACCCCATTGGGTAATGTAACCCTCATAATTTGCGTAATACGCAGATGACTGATTTTCGAGCGGCGCCTGGAGCGGTTTGTAATAAGGATCGGCCGCGATATTCGCGGTACCGCCCCCGTTAAGATTGATCACCAAGCCGGTAAGATTGATGTTGTATTGGGCAATCAGCCCCAATGCCGCATTGTAATTTTGCAGCGCTTGGTCATACGCCGAGTTGCCGGGCAGTTTGCCAGGCTCGGCATAGGGCGCGAACGGCGCGTAGAAGAGCTGCGAGCCCACGCCCTGTTGCGTGATGTTGCCGGTCTGGAACGCGACATAGTTGATATAGGTGAGATAGTCGCCCGCATAGACCGCGTAATCCGACGAATAGGCCGTGTAGTAACTTCCGTTGAGAGTGGGCTGCAGCAGCGGCGGCGGCGTGTTTGTCGTCGTCGCGTTGAAGTTCGCCGCCAGCCAAGTCTGATAGGCTCTGGCATATTGGGCATAGGAGGCGAAATTCGAGGGCTGCGGCGCGGTGGCAGTCACCGCCTCCGTCGCGGGATTGGTATAGCCCTTGAAGCCGAATTCGTCGCCCCAGTTGTAAAGATAAGCGAACGTGCCGTTCTGACCGGAGCCGAAGTCGGCCATGTACTTCATGTAGTTGTTATAATAGGCCTGCGCCTGGTTCTGCAGAGGCGCTTGCACCTGTTGAAAATAGGGATCGCCGTTCGATGAAATATCCGCCAGAAGATTGGCGTTCTGGTCATAGATAGTGCCAGTCCACAAGATATCTCCCGAATAGAACGCGCCGTTCACAAGATAATTGATGACCCCGTTATAGGCATCCAAGGCCGCATTATAGCTGGACGTTGGCGCAGCGATCGGATCGGCCAGGCCGACGCCGCCGTTCTGCTGATAGAAGCCATCGGTGATGGACGCCTTTATGTTGAGATTTCCGGCGGCGAGGACGGAGAGGACCGGGGCCGCACCGTTGTAGCGGAAGACCTGCGTGACATGGCCCTGGCCGTCGTCGGTCCCCGCGCCGAGGTTCCAGTTGGTGAGCACCGAGATGGCGCCCTTGTTGTTATTGAGATCGGGGTTCTCGAGCACGATCCCGGGTGCCACCTGCGCATTGGCGATGCCGGCATAGCGGTTGCCGAAGCTATAGCCGGGGGTTTCGACATAGGCCATCAGCGTGCCGGGGCCGTTCGCCGAATTCCCGCCGACATAGCCATAGAAGGTCTGATGATCGGCATTGGCCGTATCGGGCACGAAGTAATCGTTGCTCTGATAGCTCGCGAGCGTCGCCGCGTCGGTGGGTGCCTGCAGGATATTGCCCGACGCGTCGACCCAGGTGCCGGAGACATATTGCGGCGCCCCGCCATTGCCGTCCTGGTAATAGCCCGAGGGATCGATGATGCCGTCGAAGTGCTTGGCGGCATCGGTGGAGGCGTCGGTGGTGCTCCACACTGCATAAGGCTCGATCGTGACGGTGCGGGCTCCGGTCAGCGTGGCACCACTGTCGATGCCGATCTTTACGTCGCCATTCGCCAGCAGTGGCGCCCGGAAGCTGATCGTGCCGCCATAGAGCGCGCCGGCGCCGCCCGAGACGTCGATCACCGCCGCGGGCCCGACATGGATCGTGCCGCTGTCGGCAGCCTGCACATTCTCATAGCCGTAGGTCGCGTTCAGCGTGCCGTCCGGTGTGCCGGTCGTGCCGATGACCACGACGCCGCCCGCTTGCGCCGGCGTCGCGCTGCGCGCGAGCAAGCTGCCCTCGATATCGACGCCGCTCCTGCCGTAGAGCGCGATCTCGCCCGCCGCAGGGCCGGAGACGTCGATCACGCCGTCGATGACCAGATTGCCGTTGCCGGCATTCGGGCTGGCCCCGCCATTGGCGGTCAGCAAAACATTGGCCGCGCGCAGCGTATTGCCCGCGGACAGCACCAGATTGCCGGTTCCGGTGGTGACGGAAATCAGCGTGTTCACGCCGCTGGACGCGAGCGTCGCCGCGAGCGTATCGAGGTTGACCGCACCACCGGTATCGAGCGTGAACGAGCCGCCCTGATAGCCGGGCAGCGCCCCGCCCTCGAGCGTGCCCGCCAGGTTCACCGCCCCCTTGGGCGCGCTCAACGTCACCGCACCGGCCGTGCCGCCCGCCGCGGCGCCCGCGAAGTCCAGCACCACGCCGGAGGCGACGGTCACCGTGCCCGCATCCGCCTTCAGCACGATGTTCCCCGCCGGCGCGTAGGCCGCCGTGTCGAAGAACTGCTTTGCGAACCCGGACACGTCGACATTGGCATTCACGGCGAGATCGCCCGTGGTCGCGTCCAGCGTCACATTGCCGGCCGGCACCTGGATCAGCGTGTTGTCGGCGACCGCGCCGCCGATCAGCGTGATGGCGCCGCCGAAGGCGCCCGCCGCCGAGGTGGCACCCGCCGCAGGGGCGGCGTTCAGCACCAGCGCCCCGGTCGTCTTCAGCGTCGCGTTGCCGCCCGCCCCGGCCACGATCACCGGTGCGGTCAGCGTCACCGGCAGGGCGCCGAAGTCGAACGTGCCGGCGCCCTGCCCGACGATGCCGTTCGCGGCCGTGGCCTTGACCGTGCCGAAACCGGAGAACGCCGCCGTGCCGGCACCCTGCCCGACCGTGCCGAAGTCGATCTCGTCCGCGGTGAGCGTCAGGCCGCTCGCCCCGGCGACGGGTGCTGCCGGCGCCGGTGCGCTGAGGTCGTTCGACAGCGTCAGCACCCCGGCATGGATCGAGACGTTGCCGGCATGGCCCGCCGCCCCGCTCGTGAACGCCCCGGCGCTCAAGGTCAGCCTGTTCGGCACGTCGATGGCGATGCCGCCCTCGAAGTCGATGGCCCCGTAGCTGCGCAGGATCACCTGGCTCGCGGTCGCGAACTGGGCGAGCGTCGCGGCGCCGATCACCATGCCGGAGAGACTGGGGCCGGAGAGACTGGGGCCGGAGAGACTGGGCGCCGCGCTGCCGGCGACGAAGGTGATGAGCCCGCTGTCCGCCACGATCGCCTGGCCGCTCAAGGTCGCGCTCGGGTCGACCCGCGTGTTGCCCGCGGCATCGAGCGTCAGCCCTTGGCCGCCCGCGAGCGTCACGCCGCCCTCGACCGTCAGCAGCCCTTGCGCCGCGGCGGGCAGGTCGTTGCGGCTGATCTGCAGGGGGCCGCCGTTGGAGACCGCGAGCAGCGCGCCGTCGCCGCTGACCGCCGCCGCCCCGGTCGTGCTGTTCGCGGTCGTGCTGTCGGCGTTCTGGCCGATCGTGATCGCGACCGGCTTGCCCGGCGAACCGCCCGCGGCCGTGATCACGCTGCCGCTCTTGACCAGGAGGCCGGTCGCGGCGTTCGGATCGGTGCCGGTGGGGTCGGTGCCGGTGGAGTCGGCCTTGGTGACCAGGATCACTTCCGGACCGGTCAGCGGTGCGGCGACGTCGTTCGCGACCACGACGCTGTTCGCCGTGGCATGGATCGTCTCGCCCGTGCTGGTCGGGCTCCTGGTGCCGCCGATCAGCAGGCTCCCCGCCCCGAGCTGGTCGAGTGCCGCGGCGCCGAGCTG
>NZ_BMJQ01000022.1 GCF_014643535.1 Aliidongia dinghuensis
CTTGCGGCGTCAGCCGTGCATTCTTGTGAATGTTCATCCAGGGCTCCAGGAACGTGCGCTTCGGTGTGGTAACCACAGCTTCACTGCCCGGACCTGGATGAACAACCTTCATAGCTTCGACATCTAGAGCGCGCCGGAGGATCTCGCCACGTTCGAGGAGGGCCTGCGAAGAGCGGGGCTGCCGGAATGACATGCGAAGCTCAGAGGAAGCCCCATTGGACTCACAGCGGAGAGCCGTCATCGATCGCTCGATGACGGCGTGAAGCGACGGCTCCGTCGCGGGCAGCCGGCCGGATCGCCTCAGGCCCGGTCACCTCAGGCCCGGTCACGTCAGGCCCGGTCACGTCAGGCCCGGTCGCCTCGGCCTGGATCCGTGCCACGATATCGGCGGCGCGGCGCGCGTCGTCGACGATGCGCTGCAACAGCTCACGCACCTTGCCGAGATTGGGTTCAGTACGATCGAGCCAGCGCAAGCTGGTTTCGCCGTTCATTGCGATGGCGCTCAGCGGCTCCGTGATCTCGTGAGCAATTGATGCTGCGAATTCACCGAGGGCCGAATTCTGCGCCTTAGGCATGCTTTCCATCTCTACCTCGCGGGATCCGCACTCGTCTTTGGTTCCCCGCCCCTCGTTCCCGGTTCGCATCTTTCCAGGCTCCAAAGACATCTTTCCGCCATTTGCCGTCTGCCCAGCGCTATTCGAGAACGGACTTGAGGGCGGCAATCGCCTGCGCAATGGCACCGCGGGCCGCCGGCGTGTCGGCCAAGGCATTCAGCATGACGAAGTCGTGGATCGTGCCGTTGTAGCGCGTGCTGGTAACGCGCACGCCGGCCTGCGACAGTTTTCGGGCGTAACTTTCCCCCTCATCGCGCAAGACATCGTTTTCTGCGACGATGATCACCGTGTCAGGCAGGCCCACCAGTTGGTCGACCGAAGCGGAGAGCGGTGCAGCTGTGATCTGGGTGCCCGCCCTCGCGTCGGGGAGATAGGCGTCCCAGAACCATTCCATGGCGCGCCTTGTCAGCCACGGCCCGTCCGCGAAGGTCGCATAGGAACCGGTGCTGAGATTGCCGTCCGTTACCGGATAGAACAGCACCTGGAGATCGATCTTGGGGCCGCGGCGTTCCTTCGCCATCAGGGTAACGGCGGCGGTCATGTTGCCGCCGACACCGTCACCGACGACGGCAAGGCGCGTCGGATCGACACCGAGCTGCGCGCCCTGTTCGACGACATGCTTCGTCGCGGCATAGATCTGCTCGATCGCCGTCGGATACCTCGCCTCCGGCGACCGATCGTAATCGATGAAGAACAAGGCGACGCGGGCGCCGACCGCGATTTCCCGGATGAGCCGGTCATGCGTTTCGGCGTCACCGAGGATCCAGCCGCCGCCATGGAGATAGATCACCACCGGCAGCGGCTCGTCGGCCCCTTCGGGCCGAACAATCCGAGCCCGCACCGATCCCGTGGGACCGACAGGAAAGAGCGTATCCTCCAAACGTGCAGCCGGCTTGCCGACCCCGGCGGCCTGGATGTTGGCAAGGGCTCGCCGTGCCACGGCTGGCGAGAGCGTGTAGATCGGCGGATCGCCGGCGGCCAGCGCGTCGATGAACTGCTGGGTCACCGGCTCAAGAGAGGGTGCGTCGGCCAAGTCTGCGGTCTGCTGCAAGTCTGTGGACAAAATTGCCCCCGGCTCACGAAGAGTTCTTTGATCCTTGCAGCCATGGTGCATGCGGAGGCGCAGCGCTCCCAGCAAAACGCCGTGAATTCCTGTGATTTTGCGGAAGCGTTTGCGAAATGGGCCGAATGCTCGCGCGGAGCGGCCGCTACCGGCGTCGCGAGGCGAGTTCGTCCAGCAACGCGGTTGCGAGCCTGAGGTCGCCGGTCCCATGGCCCTCGCGGAAGCTCGCGTGGATCGGCCTCAGCAGATCGTGGGCTTCGCCGCCACGTCCCTGTTCCCGCTTCAGGCGGGCGAACGCGATGGCGGTCCTGAGCTCCCATCCCAGCGCTTCCTGCTTGCGGGCCAGCTCGAGCGATTCCTGGAAATGCTGCTCGGCCGCGTCCACCGCCGTCATGCCCCAGAGAATGACGCCCTTGATGCGGAGAAGCTCCGGGCTGTACCAGCGCTCCTCGCCGCGGGCAGAGCGCGCGATCGCATCGTCGATCGTCGCCAAGGCCTGGTCGTAGTCGCCGGCATCCGCCAGGCCCGTCGCCAGCGCGCCCAGAAACGCCGTCAGATATTGGACAAAGCTCGCCTGGCGCAGCTGGTCGACGCTCGCCCGCAGCCGCGGCAATCCGGTCGCGAGATCACCGCGCTTGATCAGCAATTCCCCGGCGAAGCAGCCGCCATAGGCATGCCAGATGTCGAATGCATCCCGCTGCGTGAGCTCGAGCAGCGTCGTCGTGTAACGCTCTGCCGCCGCGAGATCGCCGGCGAGCAGCGCCACCGGGCATGCCGCCTGGGCGAGGGCGTTGCACAGCGACAGCGTGTGATTGATCGAGAGCGCGTCGGCGATATTGATGTCGACGCAGCGGAGCGCCTGGTCCGGGTATCCCTGCAGCCAGAGAACCCGGCCGAGGGTCATCCGGGCCGTCACCCGCTGGTCGAATTGGAAACGGACCGCATGGGATCGAGAGACCGGCGCGACATAGCTTGCGAGCATCCGCTCGATGTGCCGTCTCGCCCCGGACTGGTCGCCGAGGAAATGCAGCGCCACCCCGGTCAACCGGTCACCGAGCAGCCGATCGTTGGCATCCGCCCGCGTTTCAGCCAGGTTCGAGAACCGCTTGGCAAGCGCCAGCGCGTCGCCGAACTCGCCTCTGTTGACGTGGGTCGCCCAGGTGCCCCAGAGCGCGCGCAACTGATAATCGGTGTCGCCCAGCGCTTCCGCGATGGCAAAGGCGGTCGCCCAGGCGGTGCCCGTGTCCCGCGCGGAGCCCGTCGTATACATCTGCGACCAGGCGACGGCGACATAGAGCTGCATCCGGCGCTGTTCGTCCTTGGCAGGCCCGGCCTCGAGCATGGCGAGCGCCCGTTCCGCGCCCGTGCGGCACTCCTCCATCAGCGACATTTCGAACCACAGCGGCACCGCGGCCACCGTCAGCGCCACGCCGATCGACGCGTCCCCCTCCGACGAAAACGCCCAGTCCAGCGCCGTGCGGAGATCGTCTATTTGAGACGTATGGACAGCCAGCCACTCGGCCGTCGGCTGCGTCTCCCAATCCGCCTTCGCCCGTTCCAGCTGGTTCCGCAGATATTGCGCGTGGCGCCGCGCCACCATCTGGAACTCGCCAGCCTCCTGCAGCTTCTTCCCGGCATAGGCGCGCGCCGTATCGGTCATGCGGTAGTGGACGGCACTGCCCCCGACATCCGCCCCGACCAGCGATTTGTCGACCAGATTGGCGACGCTTTCGTCCACCTCCGCCGCGGCAATGTCGGCGTCCTCGGCGACAGCGGTCGCCGCCTCCATCGTGAAACGCCCGGCAAATATGCCGAGCCGGCGCATGACGAACCGCTCCACCTCGGGGAGCAGTTCGTAGCTCCAGTCGAAGGTGGCACTCAGGGTCTGATGCCGCGGCAACGCCGTCCGCCGGCCGCGGGTCAAGAGCGCGAAGAGATTGTCGAGCCGGGCCGCCACCCCGCGCACGCCAAAGGCGTCGATGCGACCGGCCGCGAGCTCGATCGCGAGAGCGATCCCGTCGAGCCGCCGGCAGATCTGCGCCACGACCGGGACATCGGCATCGGTGAGCTCATAGCCGCCGGCACTTGCGCCCGCGCGCTCGACGAACAGCTGGATCGCGGGAAAGGTCAGGGCCTGGGCTGCGGTGAGCGTCGCCGACGCGGGGGGCGTCTCGAGCGGCAGCAGGCGTTGCACGCGCTCGTCCTCGGCCCTAAGCGGCTCGCGGCTCGTTGCGAGCACGTGCACGCCCGATGCTGCTTTGAGCACTTCCTCGGCCAATTCCGCCGCCGCTTCGACGACATGCTCGCAATTGTCGAGCAGGATCAGCATCTGCTTGTCTTTGAGGAAGGATGTCAGCGCCGGGTACGGGTTCTCCGAGCGGATGGCGACGCCGAGCACGGAGGCAAGCGCGCTCGGCACGAGCCGCGGGTCCTTGAGCGGCGCCAGATCGACGAAGCGTGCGCCGTCCTTGTACGACGCCTGCAGCTCGTCGGCGGCGGCGAGAGCGACCGTGGTCTTGCCGATCCCGCCGGCGCCGATGATCGTGAGGAAGCGGCTCCGCCTGAGCCGGCTCGACACCATGGCGACAACATCGGTGCGACCGATCGGCCTCGTCAGACGGCCCGGAAGATTGTGTCCCTTGGGCAGCGCTTGCGCCTGCACCGCCTCACAAGTGGACCGCGCGACCGCGGCCACGAAGCGATAGCCCCTGCCCGGCTCGGTCACCACGTAGTTTTCGCCAGTGCCACCTTCCGCGAGCACTCGGCGGAGTGCCGTGATCTGGGCGCGTAGATTGGACTCTTCGACCGTCACGCCGGACCAGGCGCGGGCCATGAGGGCATCCTTGTCGAGCAGTTCCCCGGCACGCTCGACCAGTGCCAAGAGAACTTCGAAGGCACGGCTACCGAGCGGAACGGCGTTGCCGTCCTGCAGCAGAAGATGCTGGCGCGGGATAAGACGGAACGGGCCGAACGAGAAGGTCAGCTCGGCAGATGCCGGAGCGCGGCCGCCCTCGCCGTCGTCCTGCCCAAATGCAGATGACCCCGTTGCAGATGCCCCAGTTACAGAGGACCGGGGAGGATCGTCTTTTCCGGCGCCTGTCATCTTGCGCGTAGCCCCTCCCAGTCTCCAGGCGCGCTCATGGTGATCCTGCCAGGAATAAGTTCCCGCTCAGCCTGGCGGCTGCAGAAAAAACGGAACAGATTTCGATATTTTCCTTACAGAGCGATACTGATTGCCATGCGGGTGGGTAATATCCGCCGCCAATCCACGCCATCTGCTTCTCCCAATTACAGTTGCACTCGACTCGGTCGAGCACAACCTTCGGCAGCGGCGGGGGAAAATTCGGAAGTTGCGCCGATTGACTGGTCATCATACGCGTCCGGCCCAGCATCGGGAAGCCTCCTGGCTTCTACTCTCGCAAGTTGATCCTTGGAGGGATGCCTGCCGCCGCCGATCGCGTTACCGCGGCGTCAGCGCACTCTCGACAAGCAGTCTTCCGTTCCAGCCAGCGGGCTATGCCTCTTTAGCGAACGGGTTCCGCAGCACTTGCGTCGGCATTGCCGCCGTACTGGCCGCGCTCAGCATGTCGATGAAGGCGCGCAGCGCGGCTGGAACCTGTCGCCGCCCGGGGTAATAGAGGAACAGCCCCTCGAAAGAGGGCGACCAGTCCTCCAGGACGCGAATGAGCTGGCCCGAGCGCAGGAACATTTCAGCCAGCGATTCGAGCGTATAGGCGATGCCCAACCCGTCAATCGCGGCGCGAATGGCCATGTCGGGGTTGTTGACGATGACCCGGCCGTCCACCGCGAGGCGCCGTTCCTCGCCAGCGCGGCTGAAGGACCATTCGTAGAGAGGGGCATCGGCGGCACGGCGATATTGGACGCAGCAGTGGCGGGCGAGATCGTCGGGCGTGCGTGGCGGACGCCGCAATGCGAAGTAGTTCGGCGCTCCGACGACCGCCACCCGCATCGGTCCCATGACCCGGACGGCGATCATGTCCTCCGCTGCCCGGTCCTTGGGCCCGATCCCGGCGTCGAAGCCCTTGGCCACGATGTCGATCGGCGCTTCACCGACCAGAAGCTCGAGATGGACGTCGGGATATGTCGAAAGAAAACGGCCCCAGACCGGCGCCACCACCGTCGCCGCGGCCAGGTGACTGGCATAGATGCGCAGGCGACCGAAGGGCTTGCGTTGTTCCTCGCCCAAATCCTCAAGGGCGCCGGAGATCTCGCTGATGGCCGGCCTCAGCCGTTCGAGCAGGCGATGGCCCGCATCCGTCACCGAAACACTGCGGGTCGTGCGATGCAGCAGCCGCACGCCAAGGCGGCTCTCGAGCTGGCGCATGGTGTGGCTTAGCGCCGATGGCGTCACGTCCAGCCGCGCGGCAGCCGCGCGGAAGCTCAGCTGATCGGCAACGGTGACGAAGGCGGCTAGATCCGCGAGATCTCCTCGGCGCATTGGTGAGTTTGCCTCAGCAGTGTATGCAGCACATAGGGAATTATCCCTTTGCGAGATGGTCAATAGCATTTCCCCCGCATCCCTCAAGCGGGCTCTCGCTTTGAGCGCCCTCTGCTCGGAAAGGAGGGAGCCATGCCGCAAAAGTTCGTCTGGCCCGAACTTCATGATGCTTTGCACGAGCGTCAGCCCTGGGGACTGCCGGGCATCGAGCCCCCGCTGCGCGAGGTGCTCGCTGATCCGCTCGTTCGAGCCGTCATGCGGAGCGACGGCGTGCCCCTTGCCAGGCTCGAAACTCTCATTGCGGACATCCGGCGGCGACGTCGCCACTGAGCGACAGCGACCGCAATTATGGGCAGAACGTCCGATGGAGCTCCGGCATCTGCGTTATTTCCTGGCCGTGGCGGAGGAGCTGAATTTCAGCCGCGCCGCTCAGCACCTGCACATCGCCCAGCCGCCCTTGAGCCAGCAGATCCGCCAGCTCGAGGACGAGCTCGGGCTCCAGCTGTTCGAGCGCGGCAGCCGGCCTCTGCGCCTTACCGAGGCGGGCCGCTTCTTCCACACCGAGGCGCGCCAGATCCTCGCCAAGCTCGACGCAGCAGTCGACGGTACCCGTCGCATCGCCCGCGGCCAGACGGGCTGGCTCGGCCTCGGCTATGTCGGCTCGGCCATGCATGTGCTGGTGCCTCCGGTACTGCGCCGTTTCCATGCCGAACATCCGGGCGTGGAGGTGTTGCTGTTCGAGATGCTGACGGCCGATCAGGCGGCGGCACTCCTCGACCGGCGGATCCATGTGGGCTTCGTGCGGCCCGCGATTGGACATGATGAGCTGGTCGAGGAACTGCTCTACGCCGAGCCCGTCGGGATCGCCGTGCCGGCTGACCACCCCTTTGCGTCGCGTGCCGGACTGCACATCGCCGAGCTCGCCGGCCAACCGATCGTACTCTTCGGCGGCCGTGCGGCGCGGGGCGTGGAAAGCGACTTCATCCTGTCCCTGTTCCGTCAGGGAGGGATCGAGCCGCAGGCAGTGGTCGAAGCGCAATCCATGGAATCTTGCCTCGGCCTGGTCGCGGCCGGCATGGGCCTGGCGGTCGTCTCTTCCGGCTACGGCCATGTCCCGCGGGCTGGCGTGCGCTTCGTGCCACTCACGGCGGCGCCCTCGATCCCGATGAAACTCGCCTACCGGCCGCAGGAGCGCTCGCCCGCGGTGCTCGCCTTCCTCAAGATCGTCCGTGAGGAGGTCTCGAAGACCAGGCGCATTAGTGAATTTCCCTCAGCAGAGTATGCAACACACATAGAATTATCGCCTGGCCCATTCGTCGGTACCATCCCTGCGATGTGAGAGGGCGCGCAAAGGGAGAAACCATGCCCGATGATGGAGGGACGGTTTCGCGGCGCCCGGCGGTGGCCGACGCGTCGGAGACCAGGCACGACACCGCAGATGAAGAGCTGAAAGGACAAAAGGCAGTTCTGCCGGGTCGGTCCCGGCGCCAGCGCTGGACACGGCCGCTTCTGTTCGCGCTGCTGCCGCTCGCCGTCATTGCCGGGGGCTACCGGTATGTCACCGGCGGGCAGATGATGTCGACGGACGACGCCTATGTCGAAGCCGAACGGGTCGGCGTTTCCACCGATGTGCCGGGCATCGTCCGCGACGTCGACGTCTCGGAGAACCAGCATGTCGAGACCGGACAGATCCTCTATCGTCTCGACGATCTGCCGTTTCGGCTGGCGCTCGAGCGTGCCGAGGCGCAGATCGGCATGGTTCGCAACAGTCTCGAGGCGCTGAAGGCGAATTACGCCGACGTCGGGACGCAGATCAAGCAGGCGCAGGACGATCTCGCCTACTACGATCGCGAATTCCACCGCCAGCAATATCTCAACAACCAGCACGTCGCCTCCGAGGCGACGTTCGACACGGCACGGCGGAACCTGCAGAACGCCCAGCAGAAGCTGGCGTCGCTGACCCGGCAGCTCGCTGGGGTCGCGGCGAACCTCAACGGCGATCCGAATGCGCCGATCGAGCAGCATCCGCGCTACCGCGATGCGCTGGCCCAGCGGGATGAGGCGGCCCGCCAGCTCGACCATGCGACCGTCCGGGCGCCGTTCGCCGGCATCGTGACGAATGTGCCGGCCATCGCTCCCGGCAAATATCTCCAGGCCTCGGCAACCGCCTTCTATCTCGTCGCGACAGATCACGTCTGGATCGACACGAGCCCGAAGGAAACGGAATTGACCTATGTGCGGTCCGGGCAGCCGGTCACGGTGACGGTCGACACCTATCCGGATGCCGAATGGCATGGCACCGTCGAGAGCATCAGCCCGGCGGCGGCCCAGGAGTTCTCCCTGTTGCCGGCGCAGAACACGAGCGGCAACTGGGTGAAGGTCGTGCAGCGCATCCCGATGCGCGTGCGGGTCGACACCAGCGACCAGACGCTGCCGCCGCTCAGGGCCGGGATGAGCGTCGAGGTCGAGGTCGACACCGGCCATCGGCGGGGCCTGCCGCATTTCCTCGGCGCGCTCTTCGGCGCTTCCAGGGATCATTGATGTCGGCGGAAGGGACGCCGGCGGTCGCCAATCGGGCGGCGATCACCGTTTGCGTGATCCTGGCCACGCTCATGCAGGCGCTCGACACGACCATCGCCAACGTGGCGCTCCCCTATATCCAGGGCAGCGTCGCGGCGAGCCAGGACCAGATCGCCTGGGTCTTGACCTCCTATATCGTCGCCGCCGCGATCATGACGCCGCCGACCGGTTATCTCGCCGGGCGGTTCGGGCTGAAGCGCCTGTTCCTCTTCTCGGTCGCCGGCTTCACCATCGCTTCGATGCTGTGCGGCATGGCACAGTCGCTGGTCCAGATCGTGTTGTTCCGCGTGCTGCAGGGCCTGTTCGGCGCGGCGCTCGTCCCGCTCTCGCAGACCACGCTGCTCAACATCAACCCGAAGGAGCGGCAAGGATCGGCCATGGCGCTCTGGGGCGTCGCCGTGATGGCCGGTCCGGTGCTCGGTCCGGTGCTCGGCGGCTGGCTCACCTCGGTCTATAGCTGGCGCTTCGTCTTCTACATCAACTTGCCGATCGGCGTTCTGGCCTTCCTCGGAATGTCGACGTTCCTCACCGAGACGAAGCGGAACGCCGCAGCGAAGCTCGACTGGTTCGGCTTCGGTACGCTGAGCCTCGCCATCGGCGCCATGCAGGTCGCGGTCGACCGCGGCGAACAGAAGGACTGGTTCGGCTCCGGCGAGATCGTCACCGAGGCGATCATCGCCGCTGCGGCCTTCTATCTGTTCCTCGTCCATACCTTCACGGCGCGCGCGCCGTTCGTCCGGCCGTCGCTGTTCCACGACCGCAACTTCACCGCCGGCACGCTGTTCGTCACGGTCGTCGGCCTCACCTACTACGCCTCGATGGCGCTGCAGCCGCCCTATCTGCAGGATCTGATGAATTACCCGATCGTCAGCGCCGGCCTTGTCATGGGGCCGCGCGGCGTCGGAACCATGGCCGCCATGATGGTCGTGGGCAAGCTGATCGGGCGGATCGACACGCGCCTGCTGCTTGGGATCGGCCTCGGGACCACCGCCTGGTCGTTCTACGCGATGACGGGCTGGACGCCCGATGTCGCACAGGCGACCATCGTCACGGTCGGCGTCATCCAGGGCCTGGGCCTGGGCTTCATCTTCGTGCCGCTGAGCCTCGTGACCTTGGCAACGCTCCCGGCGGCTACTCGCGCCGAAGGCGCCGGCCTCTACAGCCTGGCGCGCAATATCGGCTCCAGCGTCGGCATTTCGGTCGTGAACGCGCTCGTGACGCGGAACACCCAGGTCAATCACGCGACGATCGCGCCGCACGTCAGTGCCATCAATCGAGCCTTCGAGAACGCGGAGATCGCGCGATTCTGGAATCCGATGACCGCCGCCGGACGCGCCGCCCTCGACGCCATGGTGACCCGGCAGGCCCAGATCATCGCCTACATCGACGACTACAAGCTGCTGATGCTCGCAACCCTTGCCGTGCTGCCCCTCCTCCTCCTCTTCAGCAGACCGTCATCCGCCCCCTCGGGTGACGACCATGCCGCCGTGCTGGAATAGAGACCCCTGAACCATGCGTAACGCCCACAGGCTCCTTCTGGCGGCCCTTTTGGCGGCGGGCGCCGGCTGCACCGTCGGTCCTGATTTCGCCCCGCCCAAGGCCCCTCCGGCCGACCATTACCTGCCTGCCGAAGAAGCGGCAAACGGCACCGCGACGGCGACGCCGGCCATCGCTCTCGGAGAAAAGGTGACGGCGGACTGGTGGACGCTGTTTCATTCGCCCAGGATCGACGGGCTGGTGAAAGACGCGATCGCCGGCAGCCCCACGCTCGAAGGCGCCCGGGCGAGGCTTGCGGCCGCGCGCGAGACCGTCGCGACCGCCGCCGCAGCGCTTTATCCGCAGGTGAATTTCAATGCCGGCGTTACGCGGGAAAAGCTCAGCACGACAACGTTCGGGCTCAGTCCATCGCAATTCCCGCTGCCGCCGAACTTCAACGTTTTCCAGGTCGGCCCCAGCGCCAGCTATGCGCTCGACCTGTTCGGCGGCACGCGCCGGCAGGTCGAGGAACGGTCGGCGGAGGCCGACTATCAGCAGGACCTGCTGGACGCCGCCTATGTGAGCCTGACCGGCAACACGGCGCTCGAGGCGATCGATCTGGCCGAGGCCGCAGCCCAGCTCCGGGCGATCGACGACATTCTCGATATCGACCGCCAAAACCTGTCGCTCGTGCGCACGGAGCGTCAGGCCGGGTCGAAGCCGGACACGGACGTGGTCAGTGCCGAAAGCCAGCTTGCCGCCGACGAGACGCTGCGTCCCGGCCCGATGCAGCAGTCGAGCGTGGCGAAGCATGCGCTGGCCGTCCTGCTGGGCCGTCCGCCGGGCAGCTGGGCGCCGCCGGAGATCGACCTCGCGGCACTGGCACTGCCGGCCCAACTTCCGGTGAGCCTGCCCTCGGAACTCTTGCACCAGCGTCCGGACATCCTGGCAGCGGAGGCTGAGCTTCACGCCGCAAGCGCTCAGATCGGCGTCGCGACCGCGCAGGTCTACCCGTCGATCACGCTCTCCGCCAGCGCCGGCGTGGCGGGACTCGACCCGGGTCACCTCTTCAACCCGGCCGGGCTCATCTGGAGCCTGGCGGCGGGGCTCACCCAACCGGTCTTCGACGGCGGGATGCGCGAGGCCGAGCGGCAGGCGGCGCTTGCCGCCTTCAAGGCATCGGCCGCCGATTACCGGCAGACCGTGCTCCAGGCGTTCGGCCAGGTGGCGGACGTTCTCCAGGCGCTGGATCACGATACCCAGCTCCTGGCCGCCCAGCAGCGCGCCCTCGACCTCTCCTCCGAATCGGTGCGGCTGCAGCGCATTAGCTATGCCGGCGGCGGCACCGGCATTCTCGACCTGCTCGACGCTCAACGCCAATACCAGCAGGCGCGGCTGGGCTATGTCCGCGCCGGCGCGCAGCGCTATCGCGACGCGATCCAGCTGCTGGCCGCGATGGGCGGCGGCTGGTGGGATGCGGAGATCGCCACCGCCCAAACCGATGGGCCTCAACCCCTTGAAAAGCTTGGTAGGCCCGGCCGGACTCGAACCGACGACAACACCGTTATGAGCGGCGCGTTCTAACCAACTGAACTACGGGCCCCCAGGGCCGCGGAGTGTGCCCGCGCCATGGGGCAAAAGGCAAGTCCCGGGCCGCCGAGCCTTACGCATGGCCGCCCTCAGGCCCCAAGCGCTGCAAGCGCCGCCGTGAAGCGGTCGAGCTCATCCTCGGTCGTAAGGTAGCTGACGGACGCGCGCAGCACCTCGGCGAGGCCGCGCGCGTCCATGTCGAGCGGCGTATAGGCGCGGCCGTTGAAGCCGATGTTGATCTTCTGGGATGCGAGCGCCGCCTGGGCCCGCGGACCCGACCAGCCGTCGAGCGTGAAGGCGACAAGGCCCGAGCGCTCGACGCCCAGGTCGCAGAGCGCCACGCCCGGCAGTGCCGCGAGCCGGGCCCGGAGGCTTTCGGCGCGAGCCGCGATCGCAGCACGGATGTGGTCGACGCCGAGGTCGAGCGCATGGCGCACCGCGAGACCGAAGCCGATCCGGAGCGCCGGCGCGCATTCCGCCGATTCGAGCCGACGCGCACCCGGCTGCAACAGGGCGCCGCCAGGGCCGATCGGTGCCGAACGGGTATCGACGAACGCCGGATCGAGCCGTTCGGCGAAATCGCGCCGAACATAAGCGAAGCCGACACCACGCGGGCCGCGCAGATGCTTGCGCGCGGGTGCTACCAGCACATCGCAGCCAAGCTTGGCAACATCGACCGGCATCTGGCCCACGATCTGGGCCGCATCGATGAAATAGGGCACGCCCACCGCCCGTACGAGCCGCCCGACTGCAGCGGCCGGCTGGATCAGACCGCCGTTGGCCGGTGCCCAGGTGAGCGCCAGGAGCCGGACCCGTTCGTCGAGCAGGCCGGCCAAGGCCTCGAGCGAAATCTGCCCGTACTCGTCCGCCGGCACGGTCTCGACCGCGAGGCCCGCCCGCTCCAAGCACGCGAGATTGCCGCCCCATTCCGACCGGCCGACCAGCACCCGGTCGCCGGGCCGGAGCCGGAGTGCAGCGAAGGCCCGGCCCCAGCCGTCGGAATTGCCGCCGGTGAAGGCGATCTCGTCGGCCGCGGCACCAATGAGCGTCGCGATATCGGCGCGTGCCGCGTCAATCGCCCCGGCCGCGGCGGCGCCCGCTTCCATCGAGCCCAGCTCCGCCTCGCGACGGAACTGGGCCTCGATCCCGGCGAGCGTCGCCGCCGACAAGAGCGAGCTGCCGGCGTGATTGAGATGCAGCACCCGGTCGACGCCGGGTGTCTCGGCCCGCAGCCGCGCGATATCGAGCGTCATGACGCCTAGTCCTCAAGTTCCACGATGGCCTCGACCTCGACCGCCGCACCCCGGGGCAGCGAGGCGACGCCGACCGCGGCCCGCGCATGCCGCCCGGCTTCGCCCAGCACGGCGACCACCAGGTCGGAGGCGCCGTTGCCGACGAGCGATTGCTGCGTGAAATCCGGCGTCGCCGCGACGAACACGCCGAGCCGCGCCACCCGCCGCACGCGCGTGACGTCGCCCTCGACCAGGCGATCGATCTGGGCCAGAACCGCGAGCGCCGCACCGGCCGCAGCCGCCTGGCCCTGTTCGACCGAGAGCTCGGCGCCGAGCCGGGACGAGGGCTTAGCTCCTTCCACGGCCGGCGAGATCTGGCCGGAGATGAAGGCAAGGTTGCCGACGCGGGTCACGGGCACGTAATTGGCCGCGGGGGGCCGAGGCCTCGGGCAGACGGTGGCCCAGGCGCTGCAGCCGCTCGGCGATCGTATCGGTCATGTCGAACTCCGTCCCTTGGGATTACGAATGGCCGGATGGTAGGCCGCAGCGCGCCCGCCTGACCAATTCAAAGCACCGCCTCGACGGATGAATCAAACTCATCCATGGCCGCCTCTTCGGCCAGCCAGTCGACGAAGGCGGCGGCGGCACGGGTCGGCTTGCGCCGCGGCAGAATCAGCCACCAGGCAATGCCGGCATGGACCGTGAGGGTCAACGGCTGCACGAGCTGACCGGAGGCCAGCCGGTCGCGGACGAGCCGGTGCCGGCCGATCGCCACACCCTGGCCGTCGAGGGCTGCCTGCAGCACGATATTATAGTCGTGCAGCAGGCTGCGCCGCGCGGTCGAAAGGTCGAGCCCGGCCGCCCGGCTCCAGGAATCCCATTCGAACAGCGTGCGCGAATAGGAGAACAGGATCTCGTGACCGAGCAGGTCGGCCGGTGCGGCGATCGCCGGCCCGCGGACGATGAGCGCCGGGCTTGCGACCGGCGCGATCCGCTCGTCCATCAGCCGACGCGCCTCGATGCCCGGCCAATTGCCCTGGCCATAGCGGATGGCGAGGTCGGCGTCGCTTGTCTCCAGGTCGACGAGCCCGATCGCCGGATCGAGCATGAGCTCGATGCCGGGATGGCGCGCCCGAAACCGACCGAGCCGCGGCACCAGCCAATGGGTCGCGAACGAGGCCAGCAGATTGACGCGGACCGTCGCCTTGGCGGTCCGCGTCACCGCATCGGTGCCTTCGACCAGCAGATCGAACGCCGGGCGCACGCTCGCGAGATAGCGGGCACCGTCCGGCGTCAGGCTCACCGCCCGCACCTCGCGCCGGAACAGGGTCACGCCGAGGCTCGCCTCGAGCGTACGGATGTGGTGGCTGACGGCGCTCTGGCTGATCAGCAGCTCGTCGCCCGCCTTGCTGAAGCTTAAGTGCCGCCCGGCCGCCTCGAAGGCGCGAAGGGCGGCAAGCGGCGGCAGGCGACGGGGCATGGCTCCTCGGGCGAGGTTGGAACGACCGGGGCCGAGCTTATCCCGCTGTCATCGAACGCCGCTAGCCTTGCCCGGGCCGGATCGTCTAGGGTCCGCGCCGGAGTGGGGATTGAGGGCCATCGGTTGAGCGAAGGAACTTTGGACGGCACCGCGACCGGCGGCCGGCTGGCCGCGTTCATGGCGGGCCGGACCTACGACGCGCTCATGCGGCTGCCGATCATCCTCTACAACGGCTATGTGCTGGTACGCGAGCTGCGCGGCCTTGCGGCCTGGATCGCAGCCCAGCCGGCGCCCTTCGCCCCGACGCTCGCCGCCGCGGCCGTGCTCGCCTCGCGCGTGGCGCTCATCCTGTTCCTCGTGCTCCTGATCAGCTTCCACCTGGTGCGCCGGCGGCCGATCGGCAAGTCGCGCGGCTGGCGACCGCGACTCGTGGCGTTCCTCGGCGCCACGATGACGCTCGCCATGGTGCTGCTCGACCGTGCGCCAGGCTCGGTCCCGCGCGACATCGCCTCCGCCGTCCTGATCCTCATTGGCAACTACCTGTCGATCGTCGGGGTCCTGTCGCTCGGCCGCTCGCTCAGCATCATGCCCGAGGCGCGGCGGCTGGTGACGAGCGGCCCCTATCGCTTCGTGCGCCACCCGCTCTATGCCGCCGAGGAGATCGCGATCCTGGGCGTGTGGCTGCAGTTCATGAGCTGGCCGGCGACGGCCATCCTCCTCGGCCATCTGGTGATCCAGCTCTGGCGCCTCGGCTATGAGGAGACGGTGCTGCGCGAGCATTTCCCGGAATATGACGCCTATGCCCGGCGCACCGCGCGCCTGGTGCCGGGCGTTTACTAGCGCGGATCGGAGGACGACGCATGGCACGGACGGCTTTGCTGGTGGCAGCCGCGATCGTAATCGTGAGCGTGGCGCTCGTCATGCTGCTGCGGCCGACCGCGCATTATCCGGTCGCCCGGATCGCCGCACCCGACGGGGTCGCCCTCAGCTTCCTGCAGGAGCAGGTGCAAAGCGAGGCCGACTGCCAGGCGGCAAACCGGCGCGTGACCGAGGCGATGCTGGCGAACTGCAAGGAATGCAGCCTCGCCGAATCCCGCTGCGCCAGTGAGGCGCCCAAGGAACTCGCGGCAAGCACGGCCGGTGCTGAGGACATGATCGCCGCCAAGGGCCTGCGCATCGTGATCGCAGCCCCGCCCGAGGCCGCCCACGCGCTGTGCCGGACGCTCGCGGCCGGGATCGCAGCAACGGACGCGACCGCGCGCTGCCTGCCGGCTGCAAACTAACCGGGCGACGAACTAATCCGCCTGCGCCGACCCGGTAAGATTCTCCAGCAACGCCTTGTGGAACGCGTCGGGGTCCTGGATCTGCGGCGCGTGGCCGAGCGTCGGGAACTCGACGAGCTTGGCCTTGGGGATGAGGTCGACCGCACGCCGGCCCAAGGCCGGGTAGTCGCCGAGCTTGGCATGGACCTCGGGCGGGGCCAGGTCCTTGCCGACCGCCGTCGTGTCCTTGTCGCCGATGAACAGCACCGTCGGCGGCGCCAGCTTGTCGAGCTCGTAGAGCACGGGCTGGGTGAAGATCATGTCGTAGAGCAGGGCCGAGTTCCAGGCGACGAGCTCGCGCCCCGGCCCACGATACATGCCAGCCAGCATGTCGACCCAGCGGCCGAACTCGGGCCGCCAGTCGCCGGCATAATAGGTCGCCTGCTCATAGGCGCGAATACCTTCGGCGCTGGTCTTGAGCTCGCGCCCGTACCATTGGTCGACGCTCTGCCACGGCACGCCGATCGCCTTCCAATCCTCAAGCCCGATCGGGTCGACCAGCATCAAGCGGCTCACCTGCCCCGGATACATGAGCGCATAGCGCACCGCGAGCATGCCGCCGGTCGAATGGCCGATCAGCACCGCCCGATCGATGCCGAGCGACTGCAGCAGCGCGTTCGTGTTCCGCGCCAGCTGCTGGAACGAATACTGATAATGCTGCGGCTTGGTCGACTTGCAGAAGCCGATCTGGTCGGGCGCCACGACGCGATAGCCGGCATCGCTCAGCACGCGGATCGTCGCTTCCCAGGTCGCGGCACAGAAATTCTTGCCATGCAGCAGCACCGCCGTGCCGCGCGCCTCCCCCACCGCCGGCACGTCCATGTAGGCCATGTCGAGCTTGACGTTCTCAGACTGGAACGCGAAGCGCTTGACCGGATAGGGATAGTCGAAATGCTCGAGGGTTGGGCCGTAGGCAACCTCCTTCGGCGCGGCGGCGTCGGCCGCCGGCGGCAGAAGCAACAGCAGCAGAAGGAGCAGGAAGCGGCGGAACGGCATGGAGGAGCGACCCGGCAGACGAAGCGGCAATACCAACATGGGTCAGACGAGCGTCGCGCGGAAGACCCGGAGATAGTTGCCGCCCAGGATGCGGCCGGCTTCGTCCGGATGAAAGCCTTCGGCGAGGAGGGCGCGGGCGAGATCGGGCAGCTGGTCGTAATTGGCGAAGGCGGCGGGCGAAAGCAGGCCCAGCATGTCGCTGCCGAGCCCGACATGGTCGACGCCGACCACATCGGCCATGCGCGCCATGCCTCGTGCCAGTGTCGGAAGATCGGGAAATTCGGTCGTGGGCGGCCAGATGCCGATGACGCCGCCGGTCGCGGCGACGAGGCGTGCATGCTCCGGCGTGATGCGCCGGGTCCAGGCGAGCTGCCGGGTCGCGAGCGAGGTGTGCGACAGGAGCAGCGGCTTGGTCGTGACGTCCGCTGCGCGCTTCACCAGATCGTACGTGCCGTGGGCGATGTCGACCACGATGCCCCGCTCGTTGCAGCGGCGGATCACGTCGGCACCGAAATCGGTGAGCCCGCCATGGACCGCCGGTTCGGTCTGGATGTCGCCGAGCTCGTTCACCCGATAATGGGTCAGCTGCAGGTGACGCAGCTTATGCGCCTCGTAGGCCTCGTCGACCCGGTCAAGCTGGCCTTCGAGGAAATCCGCCCCTTCCGACGCGATGACGACGGAGGGCCGCTCGGCGCTCGCCGCATCGAGCGAGGCGCGGTCGGTGATGATCGCCAGCCCCTCCTCGGCGACCAGGCGATGGGCGCGGGCGAAGGTATTGTGGCTCCAGGCATAGAGCTCGCCCGGCGCCGGCTCGCGATAGGGCCGGATCCGCCGGTCGTCGATATGGGTCGCCGGTGCGTCGGCGACGACGGCGAGCGAGATGATCGCCATGCCGCCCGCCCGCATGGGGGCGGCGATGGGTAGGAACGGCCGTTCGACGCCGTTGCGGCCGAGGATGATGCGACCGGCATGGCTGTGCAGGTCGGCCGGCGCGGTCTGGCGTAGCACTTCCGCAACCGCGGCCTCGTCCGGCGCGGCAGGCGTTGATGGTGTCGGGCTGGCTGCGGTCGTTACAACCGGCGCCGGCGCGCAGGCGGCGAGCCCCAGGAGCGCCCCGGCCGCGAGCAGGCTGCGCCGGCTCGGCAGCAACGGCACCACCGGCTCGACCGCGACAAGCCGCGCGTCGCGCAGCTGGTACCGCCAGCTGTCCGGCTCGCCCCTCTGCCGATGCCAGCGTCCGACGAGCCGCACCGCACATCCCTCGGCCGGCACGGCCTCGGCCGTGAACACTTCGACCGCCGCCAGCGGATCGCGGGGCCAGCAGCCGACGCAGCACATCGGCTCGGCCAGCAGCAGGAAATAATCGTGGCGGTCGTTCGGTTCGGGCGGCGCCATGAAGCCCATGAGCTCGACCTCGCGGCCATCGAGCCGGTCAGCCGCCGCCGTCGCAATCTCTGTCCAGTCGACCGTCGCCGCCAAGATGCTGCCTCCCGGGATAACCTTCGGTGGCGATCTTACGGCATTTCAGCGGCGGATATCCCCTGTCGCGGCCCTCGCGCCGTACAAGTTACCCCCCATCCGTCATGTACGGGCTCGACCCACGGCCATGACGCAGGAGAGGCTGCGCTGCCCTTCAAACCAAAAGGGCCGGTCTTTCGACCGGCCCTTCCGAGTTTCCTCAAGTATCGAGGAAGCTCCTGAGCTTCCGCGACCGGCTCGGGTGCTTCAGCTTGCGGAGCGCCTTCGCCTCGATCTGGCGGATGCGCTCGCGGGTGACCGAGAACTGCTGGCCGACCTCTTCCAGCGTGTGATCGGTGTTCATGCCGATACCGAAGCGCATCCGGAGCACGCGTTCCTCGCGGGCGGTGAGGCTCGCCAGCACGCGGGTCGTGGTCTCGCGCAGGTTCGCCTGGATCGCGGCGTCGAGCGGCAGGACCGCGTTCTTGTCCTCGATGAAGTCGCCCAAGTGGCTGTCTTCCTCGTCGCCGATCGGCGTCTCGAGGCTGATCGGCTCCTTGGCGATCTTCAGGACTTTGCGGACCTTCTCGAGCGGCATCATCAGCTTTTCGGCCAGCTCTTCCGGCGTCGGCTCGCGGCCAATCTCGTGCAGCATCTGGCGCGAGGTGCGGACCAGCTTGTTGATCGTTTCGATCATGTGCACCGGGATGCGGATCGTGCGCGCCTGGTCGGCGATCGAGCGGGTGATCGCCTGCCGGATCCACCAGGTGGCGTAGGTCGAGAACTTGTAGCCGCGCCGGTACTCGAACTTGTCGACCGCCTTCATGAGGCCGATGTTGCCCTCCTGGATCAGGTCCAGGAACTGCAGGCCGCGGTTCGTGTATTTCTTCGCAATCGAGATGACGAGGCGCAGGTTCGCCTCGACCATCTCCTTCTTGGCCCGGCTCGCCTCGCGCTCGCCGCGCTGCACGGTCGCGACCACCCGGCGGAACTCGCCGATCGGCAGGCCGGTCTCGGCCGCCACCTCGCTGATGGTCTTGCGAATGTTCTCGGCCTCGGTCACGTGCTTGGTCAGGAAAGTCTGCCAGCCCTTGCCCGACAGGGTCCGGATCTTGTCGAACCAGTTCGGGTTGAGCTCGCTGCCGAAATAGTGGTTCAGGAAGTCCTGACGCTTGACGCCGTCGGATTCGGCGAGGCGCAGCAGCTTGCCCTCGAGCGCGATCAGCTGGCGATTCAAGTCGTAGAGCTGCTGGACCAGCGTCTCGATCCGGCCGTTGTTGAGGCGGATGCCCTGCATCGCCTCGACCATCTCTTCCTTGTGCTTCAGGTACCGCTTCTCGGTCGCCTTCGGCAGCTCCTCGCCGGCCTGCGCCGCGTCGACCCGCTCCTGATGGAGCTTGGCGAGCTTCTTGTAGATCTCGGCGATCTTGTCGAAGGCCGCGATGACGGTCGGCTTGAGCTCGGCCTCCATGGCGGAGAGCGAGATCGACGCCTCCTCGCCCTCGCCTTCGCCGCCCTCGCCGCCTTCAGCTCCCTCGATCTCGCCCTCGGGCTCATCGCCCTCAGCCTCGACCGCGACCGGCTCCTCGCCCTCTTCGCCCTCACCCTCGCCCGGAAAGGCGCTGCCGTAGGTGGCGTCGAGATCGATGATGTCGCGCAGCAGGATCTTGCTGTCGTTCAAGGCGTCGCGCCAGCCGATCACGGCGCGCATGGTGAGCGGGCTCTCGCAGATGCCGCCGATCATCATCTCGCGGCCGGCCTCGATGCGCTTGGCGATGGCGATCTCGCCCTCGCGCGACAGGAGCTCGACCGAGCCCATCTCACGCAGGTACATGCGCACCGGGTCGTCGGTCCGGCCGATGTCCTCGTCGTCGAGGTTGCCGTTGACGCGCGACTCGCCGTCGCCCGAATCGTCGTCGACGGGCGCCGCCGGCTCCTCGGTCTCCTCGGCCTCGACGACATTGATGCCCAGCTCCGAGAGCATGGTCATCGTGTCCTCGATCTGCTCGGAAGAGACCTGGTCCTGCGGCAGGGCGGCATTGAGCTCGTCGTAGGTGACGTAGCCGCGCTCCTTGCCGCGCGCGACCATCTTCTTGACGGCCTGCGCCATGCTGTCGACGATCAGGCTCTCAGCGGCCTCATCGCGGTTTTCGTTGACCTCTGCCGTATTCGCCGCTTTTGTCGCCATCTTCAACCCAGTCCTAACAAATACTCGAGGGGCCCCGGGTCTCGCCGCCCCACCCTCGAGACCGGCCGAGCCGGCTCGTCGATCCGCCGCGGGTCCCTGGCCGTCCGGTACGGCCGCGCCCCGCTCACCGCCCCGCCGTCACCGGCGGAGTCGAAAACTCAATGCCGACCGGACGACACCCATCCGGCTGTCGTCCCGTCGAATTCGGCCTGTTCCATGCGCTCGATTTCCGCCTGCTCCTGCAAGGCCATGATGCGAGCCCAACTGGCCTCTGTCGGCTCCGTCTCGAACCGACGCACGGCTGCTTCGAGCTCCTGCGCCCGCGCCAGATGACCGCGCCACAGGCTGACCGCCTGGAGCCAGCCCAGTCGGGTCGTCTCCCGATCCGCCGGCTCCGCGAACTGCGCGTGGGCGAGAACCTGCTGGCCGAGCAAACGCTCCACTTCCCGGACAAAGCCGTGGTTGCTGAGGTGATGCTGAAGACTCGCGGCGTCAAGTCCAGAAATTGCCGCGTGGACGTTTAAAATCTCGCGGCGCAGCTTGTCAAGGTCCGGCGCGGTCAGGGGCAGGTGTGCAAATTCCTCGACATGCTCGTCGAGCAGCTCGGGATTTGCCAGCACGATTGCCACCAGCAACTCCTGCCGCCGCCGCTCGACCGCCTGGGTGGCCTGAGCAAGGCGCGCCCCTGAAACCGGCTCCGGCGCCTGCAACCGCACCCGGCCGTCCCGGCCCAAGCTCCGGCGGCCGGACGCCGCGCGCTGCGAGCGCCCCTGCTCGTAGAGCTTGTTGCGGAAGAAGAACTGGTATTCGCGCTTCAGCCCCTCGTCGGCGATCGCGGCCGCCCGCGCATTCAGGCGATGGGTCAGGTCCGCGCGCCGTTCCGGCGTATCGATCGGCCGCGCCGCCAGCTCCTGGGTGAACAGCACCTCGGCGAACGGCGTCGCGCCGTCCAGCACCGCCTGCATGGCGGCGGTGCCCTGACGGCCGATCAGGCTGTCCGGATCCTCGCCCGCCGGCAGCACGGCGAACTTCAACGACCGGCCGGCCTTCAAGAGCGGCAGCGCCCGGTCGAGCGCGCGCGTGGCGGCCCGCTGGCCGGCGGCATCGCCGTCGAAGCACAGCGTCGGCTCCGGCGTGAGCTTCCAGAGCTCCTCGAGCTGCTCCTCGGTCAGGGCCGTGCCAAGCGGGGCGACCGCCCCCTCGAACCCCGCGCGATGGAGCGCGATCACGTCCATGTAGCCTTCGGTCACGACGAGCGTCGCCCCTTTGCCGACGCCGGCGCGCGCCCAGCTCAAGCCATAGAGCACGCGCCCCTTATGAAAGAGCGGCGTATCCGGGGAATTCAGGTACTTGGGCTTGGCGTCACCCATGACGCGGCCGCCGAAGGCGATGACGCGGCCGGCGCGGTCGAGGATCGGGAACATGACCCGGTCGCGGAAATAGTCGAAGCTGTCGCGTCCATCCTCAGGCTTCTTGACGAGTCCCGCCTCGATCAGCATCGACTCCGGGAACTCACGCAGCAGGAACTGCTTCAGAAGCCCCTGCCCGCCCGAGAAGCCCGGCGCATAGCCGAGCCGGAAGCGCTCGATCGCAGCGCGGTCGAGCCCGCGTCCTTCGAGATAGGCGCGCGCGGCGGCACCGGCGTGGCTATCGAGCTGGGCCTGGAAGAAGCCCGCCGCTGCCTCCATGACCTCGACCAGCGTCTTCTGCTTGACGACCCGCTCGCGCTCCTGCGGTGAGGCGCGCGGTACCTCGAGGCCGGCCTCGCCGGCCAAGGCCTCGACCGCCTCGAGGAAGCCCAGGTTCTGCGACTGCATGACGAAGCCGATCACGTCGCCATGGGCACCGCAACCGAAGCAGTGGAAGAAGCCCTTCTCCTCGTTGACCGTGAAGGACGGCGACTTCTCGTTATGGAACGGGCAGAGGCCGCTGTACTCCCGCCCCTTCTTGACGAGCCTGACCTTGCGCCCGATCACGTCGGGCAGCGAGATGCGGATACGAATCTCGTCGAGGAAGCCGGGCGGGAAGGCCATGGCGGGCGGGGCGGGTTAAGGCTGTGCTCAGGCGGCGGAGAGCGCTTCCTTGACGAGCGCACTCGCCTTCTGGAAATCCATCTCGCCGGCATGGCGTTCCTTCAAGGCGGCCATGGTGCGGCCCATGTCCTTGATGCCGGCGGCACCGATGTCGGCAATGACCTTGCCGATCGCGGCCCGGGTCTGGGCCTCGTCCATCTGCTGCGGCAGGAAACGCTCGATGACGGCGATCTCCGCCGCCTCCTGGTCGACCAGGTCCTGGCGGTTGCCCTGCTTATAAAGCTCGATACTCTCGCGGCGCTGCTTCACCATGCCCTGCAGCACGGCGAGCACGGCCTGGTCGTCGATGCCGTCCGGGTTGCCCAGTCCGCGCGCCTCGATGTCCTTGTCCTTGAGCTTGGCCTGGATCATCCGCAGCGTCGAGGTCGTGCGCTGGTCGCGCGCCTTCATGGCCTCTTTCACCGCGTCGGTCAGGGCTTGGCGCAGCATGGGTATTATCCTTGGCTTATGAGCAGGGCCGGCAGTGATAGGCAAAATCCTACGCCATTCCTAGCCCTTTTCCAGGAACGATTCGGCAAAATCCGCCACCCCCGCCGGCACGCACCCCGCCATGCACGGCGCTCACGCAAGGCTGCCCCCAGCCAAAGAAGCGGACGTCGCGCTTGACGGCATGCACCCCATGGCACTACTCGAAAAGCTCGCCGGGCCACATTCGCCCGGTGACCCTAAAGAGGTCGGGTTCGCCGCAAGATGCGGTGTCCTCCCTGTCGGCGTTCCGCCCACGGGGGGTCGACGCGCATCTAAAGGATGAACACGACCTTTTCGATCGAGGAGCCGATCATGTCCGAGACCGTCAGCGCGCAAGCGCGCCCCCCGCGCCCGCCAGGCGCCACCGCGGCCTTGGTGCTGAACGACGGCACGGTCTATTGGGGACGCGGCGTCGGCGCCACAGGCACCCAGGTCGGCGAGGTCTGCTTCAACACCTCGATCACCGGCTACCAGGAGATCATGACCGATCCGTCCTACGCCGGTCAGATCATCAACTTCACCTTCCCGCACATCGGCAACGTCGGCGCCAATCCGGAAGATACGGAAGCGGTGACCGCGGCCGCGCGCGGCCTCGTCATCCGCACCGACATCACCGACCCGGCCAACTGGCGCGCGATCGAGGGCTTCGATGCGTGGCTGAAGAAGTACAACCTCATCGGCCTCGCCGGCATCGACACGCGGGCCTTGACCCGCCGCATCCGCGACAAGGGGCCGCCGAACGGCGCCATCATTCACGCGCCCGACGGCAACATCGATATCGATGCGCTCTTGGCAGAGGCCCAGGCCTGGCCCGGCCTCGAAGGCATGGACCTGGCGCTCGAAGTGAGCTGCCGCCAGACCTACGAATGGGCCCAGACGCGCTGGAGCCTCGGCGGCGGCTACGGCACGCTGGACGCGCAGAAGCGCCATGTCGTCGCGGTCGACTACGGTGCCAAGCACAATATCCTGCGCACGCTGGCGGCCAACGGCTGCCGTGTCACGGTCGTGCCGGCGACGGCCACGGCCGAGGAGATCCTGCGCCACGAACCCGACGGCATCTTCCTGTCGAACGGCCCGGGCGACCCGGCGGCGACCGGCGAATACGCCGTGCCGGTGCTGCAGGAGCTGCTCGAGACCGGCAAGCCGATCTTCGGCATCTGCTTGGGCCACCAGCTCTTGAGCCTCGCGATCGGCGGCACCACGACCAAGATGACCAACGGCCATCGCGGCGCCAACCACCCGGTCAAGGATCTCGAGACCGGCAAGGTCGAGATCACGAGCCAGAACCACGGCTTCCGTGTCGAGCCCGAGAGCCTGCCCAAGAACGCGGTCGTGACCCACGTCTCGCTGTTCGACGGCTCGAACGAGGGCTTCCGGCTCACCGATAAGCCGGTCTTCTCGGTCCAGCACCATCCCGAGGCCTCGCCGGGGCCGCAGGACAGCAACTATCTGTTCGAGCGCTTCGTGCGCCTGATCGACGAACGCAGCGCCGAAAAGGGAGCGAAGTAGCATGGCGAAGCGCACCGACATCAAGTCGATCCTGATCATCGGCGCCGGCCCCATCGTCATCGGCCAGGCCTGCGAGTTCGACTATTCCGGCGCCCAGGCGTGCAAGGCGCTCCGAGCCGAGGGCTACCGGATCATCCTGGTCAATTCCAACCCGGCGACGATCATGACCGATCCGGACCTGGCGGATGCGACCTATATCGAGCCGATCACGCCCGAGATGGTGGCGAAGGTGATCGAGGCCGAGCGGCCGGACGCGCTCCTGCCGACCATGGGCGGCCAGACCGCGCTCAACACGGCGCTGGCGCTCGCCAAGGACGGCACGCTCGCTCGTTTCGGTGTCGAACTGATCGGCGCCAAGGAAGAGGCGATCGCCAAGGCCGAGGACCGGCAGCTGTTCCGCGATGCCATGGACAAGATCGGCCTGCAGTCGCCGAAGTCGCGCGCGGTCCAGTCGCTGGACGCGGCACGCGAGGCCATGGCCGAGATCGGCCTGCCGGCGATCATCCGTCCGTCCTTCACCATGGGCGGCACCGGCGGCGGCATCGCCTACAACACCGAGGAATATGAGGAGATCGTCAAGGGGGGCTTGCGCGCCTCGCCGACGAACGAGGTCCTCATCGAGGAATCGGTGCTGGGCTGGAAGGAATACGAGATGGAGGTGGTCCGCGACCGCGCGGACAACTGCATCATCATCTGCTCGATCGAGAACGTCGATCCGATGGGCGTGCACACCGGCGACAGCATCACGGTCGCCCCGGCGCTGACGCTCACGGATAAAGAATACCAGCTGATGCGCGACGCCTCGATCGCGGTGCTGCGCGAGATCGGCGTCGACACCGGCGGGTCGAACGTGCAGTTCGCGGTCAATCCGGCCGACGGCCGCCTGGTCGTGATCGAGATGAACCCGCGCGTCAGCCGCTCCTCGGCGCTGGCCTCGAAGGCGACCGGCTTCCCGATTGCCAAGGTCGCGGCCCTGCTCGCCGTCGGCTACACGCTGGACGAGCTCCGGAACGAGATCACCCAGGTGACGCCGGCCTCGTTCGAGCCGACGATCGACTATGTCGTGACCAAGATCCCGCGCTTCGCGTTCGAGAAGTTCCCGGGCACCGCACCGCTCTTGTCGACCTCCATGAAGTCGGTCGGCGAGGCCATGGCGATCGGCCGCAGCTTCGCCGAGAGCGTCCAGAAGGCGCTGCGCTCGCTCGAGACGGGCTTGACCGGCTTCAACGAGGTCGCGATCCCCGGCGGCTCTAGCAAGGACGCGGTGCGCGCGGCCTTGGCCCAGCCGACGCCGGACCGCCTGCTCGTCATCGCCCAGGCGTTCCGCCACGGCCTGACCGTCGAGGAAGTGCACGCCGCCTGCAAGTACGAGCCGTGGTTCCTGCGTCAGGTGCAGTCGATCGTCGCGACCGAGGAGCGCATCCGCAAGGACGGCCTGCCGCAGGACGTGTTCCAGTTCCACGCGCTGAAGAAGCAGGGCTTCGGCGATGCGCGGCTGGCCGAGCTCGCGAGCACGACCGAGGCGCATGTGACCGCCCTCCGCCACAAGCTCGGCGTCAGGCCCGTCTACAAGCGCATCGACACCTGCGCCGCCGAGTTCCCGTCGAACACGCCCTACATGTACTCGACCTACGAGGGCGACGGACTTTCGCCGGCGGAGAATGAGTCGGACCCGACCGAGCGCAGGAAGGTCGTGATCCTGGGCGGCGGCCCGAACCGCATCGGCCAGGGCATCGAGTTCGACTATTGCTGCGTCCATGCCGCCTACTCCCTCCGCGAGGCCGGCATCGAGACGATCATGGTCAACTGCAATCCCGAGACCGTCTCGACCGACTATGACACGTCCGACCGGCTCTATTTCGAGCCGCTGACCGCCGAGGACGTGATCGAGCTCGTCCGCGTCGAGCAGTCGAAGGGCACGCTCTTGGGCTGCATCGTGCAGTTCGGCGGCCAGACGCCGCTGAAGCTCGCCGCCGCCCTCGAGGCCGCCGACATTCCGATCCTCGGCACCTCGCCGGACGCGATCGACCTTGCCGAGGACCGCAAGCGCTTCCAGCATTTCCTGGGCGAGCTCGGCCTGAAGCAGCCGGAGAACGGCACCGCCTATTCGGCCGAAGAGGCCGAGGCGGTCGCCGAGCGGCTGGGCTTCCCGCTGGTCATGCGGCCATCCTACGTACTGGGCGGCCGGGCGATGGAGATCGTCCACGGCATGCAGCGCCTGAAGGAATACATGGCGAACGCGGCCAAGATCTCGGCGACCGGCCCGATCCTGTTGGACCGCTATCTCTCGGACGCGATCGAGGTCGACGTCGATGCGCTCTCTGACGGCCGACACGTCTACGTCGCCGGCATCATGGAGCACATCGAGGAGGCCGGCATCCATTCGGGCGATAGTGCCTGCTCGCTGCCGCCCTACTCGCTCTCGGCCGAGATCATGGCCGAGATCGAGCGCCAGACGACGG
Source organism: Aliidongia dinghuensis (assembly GCF_014643535.1). Classification (NCBI taxonomy): domain Bacteria; kingdom Pseudomonadati; phylum Pseudomonadota; class Alphaproteobacteria; order Rhodospirillales; family Dongiaceae; genus Aliidongia; species Aliidongia dinghuensis. The sequence goes on from NZ_BMJQ01000022.1 coordinate 26,991, forward strand.
CGATGGCGCTGAAGCTGGGCGTCGTCGGCCTCATGAACGTGCAGTACGCGGTCAAGGACGGCACGGTCTACGTGCTGGAGGTGAACCCCCGCGCGTCCCGCACCGTGCCGTTCGTCGCCAAGGCGACCGGCGTGCAGATCGCCAAGATCGCGGCCCGCGTCATGGCCGGCGAGACGCTGGCGGCGCTGGCGCCTGCAACCCGGCCGGCGCTCGAGCATGTCGCGGTCAAGGAAGCCGTGTTCCCGTTCAACCGCTTCCCGGGCGTCGACCTGATCCTGGGACCTGAGATGAAGTCGACCGGCGAAGTCATGGGCCTCGACGCCGACTTTGGCCGCGCCTTCGCGAAGTCGCAGCTGGGATCCGGCGTGTCGCTGCCGCTCGCGGGCACCGTCTTCGTCTCGGTGCGCAACCATGACAAGCAGGCCGTGGTCGAGCCGTGCCGCAAGCTGGTCGAGATGGGCTTCAAGCTGGTCGCGACCAGCGGCACGGCCCAGTGCCTGACCGAGGCCGGCCTACCTGTGGACGTGGTCAACAAGGTGCTGGAGGGCCGGCCGCATATCGTCGACCGCATGGTTTCGGGCGGCGTGCAGCTGATCTTCAATACGACCGAAGGTAGTCAGGCAATCAGCGACAGCTTCAGCCTGCGCCGCACTGCGCTCACGCATGCGATCCCGTATTACACGACTTTGGCGGGCGCCAAAGCCTCGGTGCATGCGATTCAGGCGCTCAAAAGCGGCAGCCTTGAAGTCGGCGCGCTACAATCCTATTTTGTTGGGCCGTCCTAGCGGGGTGGGACCCCCGTGTTAAGGACGGTTTCTTATTCCCGCATCGCCGCTTTTTAGGTCAGGCCGTCGAAGAAATGCAAAGAGTTCCAATGACCGAGGCTGGGTTCAGCCGGCTGCAGGAAGAGCTGCGTCGGTTGAAGAGCGTAGACCGCCCGGCCGTGATCCGTGCGATCGCCGAGGCCCGCGAACACGGGGATCTGTCCGAAAACGCCGAATATCATGCTGCGCGCGAGCGCCAGTCCTTCATCGAGGGCCGTGTGCTCGAGCTTGAGGACAAGATCGCGCGCGCCGAGGTGATCGACGTCAGCAAATTGTCGGGCAACGCCGTCAAGTTCGGCGCGACCGTCGTGCTCGCCGACGAAGAGACCGACGAAGAGACCAAGTACCAGATCGTCGGCGAGGACGAGGCCGACATCAAGCTGGGCCTGCTCTCCGTCACCTCGCCTTTGGGCCGCGCGCTCATCGGCAAGCAGGTCAAGGAAAGCGTCGAGGTGACGACACCGCGCGGCGCCAAGTCCTACGAGATCGTCAAGGTCCTGTTCTGAGACGGCACGCCCTGCCGCCGTCGCTCCCCCTAAAGCGAGACATGACGGACGGAGGGTTCCAAGACCTGAAAAGGGGCGCTGGGACCGTGGTCCCGCGCCCCTTCGTCTCACCGAGGCTGACGGCGTCAGTCCTCGTCGACTGCATCCACGTCGATCGGCACGCCGACCGCGTATTTGCTCGACCGGATGGCGAGCGCGGACTTGACGTGGCTGACGTTGGGGGCCGTCGTGAGCTTGGTGGTGAGGAACTTGTGGTAGCTGTCCCAATCCGTCGCCACGACCTTCAGGAGGAAGTCGGTCTCGCCGGCCAGCATGTGCGCTTCGCGGACCTCGGGCCAGGTGCCGACCAAGTCCTCGAATGCCTTGAGGTCCCCCTCGGCCTGGCTCACCAGGCCGACATGGGCGAAGACCGTGACGCCGTAGCCCAGCGCATCCGGTTCGATCGAGGCGTGATAACCCTTGATGTAGCCGGCGTCCTCGAGCGCCCGGACACGGCGGAGACAGGGAGGGGCCGAAATGCCGGCCCGTTTGGCCAATTCCACGTTCGTCATCCGGCCGTCCTCCTGCAAGTCCCGCAGGATCCGCCGGTCGATCCTGTCGAGTTTAATTCGACGCATGTAGGGAACCCTCAAAGAAATTTGGGCAACTATCTTACAAATTGTCCCGCAGAATCAACACATCTGAACAAGATGCATAGGAGACCGGCAGGAGTGAGCGCGTGAACGCGGACGTGTGGCTGCTCTATGACGGCAAGGTCGGATTGCGCAGCCAGGTGGTCGGTGTCGCCGAGGCGGTGGGTCTGCCCTTCGTCGAAAAGAAGCTCGCGATTCGCTATCCCTGGAAGGGTCTGCCGCCGCTGCTATGGTGGAACGGCACCGCGGCGGCGAGCCGGGCCGGCGACCGGCTGAACCCGCCCTGGCCGCGCCTCGTGATCGGCGCCGGTGGCCGGGCCGCGGCACCGGCGCTTGCGATCCGGCGCAAGAACCAGGGCCGCACGGTGGTGGTCCAGATTCAGGACCCGAAGATTCCGCCGGCGCGCTTCGACCTCATGATCGTGGCTGATCACGACAAGGTACGCGGACCTAACGTCATGGTCTCGCTGGGCGCCGTCCATCCGGTGACGCCGGCCAAGCTCGCGGCGGCGGCCGAGCTCTGGCGCCCGCGCCTCGCCCATCTGCCGCACCCGCGCATCGCCGTGGTGATCGGCGGCGACAACGGCGTCTATCGCCTGACGCCGGAGATCATGACCGGCATCGCCGACCGGCTGGCGGCGCTGGCGCGCGACGGCGCCGGGCTCATGATCACGACCTCCCGCCGCACGGGCGCCGAGGCCGAGGCCATCCTGCGCACGCGCGTCCAGGGCCCGGGCGTCGAGATCTGGACCGGCGAGGGCGAGAATCCCTATTTCGGCTATCTGGGCCTGGCCGACCATGTGCTGGCCACCGCCGACTCGATATCGATGATCACCGAGGCGAGCGCCACGGGCAAACCGGTCCATGTGCTGGCCCTCGAAGGCGGCTCGAAGAAGTTCGAGCGGTTCCACGAGGCGATGCAGGCCGCCGGCATCACGCACCCGTTCGGCGGCACGCTCGACAGCTGGAGCTACACGCCGCGCGACGATACCGGCGCCGCCGGCGCGCGCATCCGCCAGATGATGCAGGACCGCGGCCTGTGGCCGGCGTGATGCAGCTTCTGCTGCGACTGCCGGTCCCGCTGCTGCTGCTCTTGGGCGCCCTCGCAGCGGGCGCCTTGTTCATGACGTTCCCGGGGCTCGACCTCTGGACGAGCGGCCTGTTCTGGCGCGCCGACGGCGGCTTCGTCCTGCGCAACTGGACGCCGTTCCGCGTCGTCTACGACGCCGTGCCGGTCGCGACCTGGGCTTTGGTCGTGGGCCTGCTGCTGCTGGCGCTCTTGGGTTGGATCCTCGGCCGGGCGATCGGGCCGCTCGACCGGCGCACGATCCCGTTCCTGCTGCTCACCATCGCACTCGGGCCCGGCCTCTTGACCAACACGGTGCTCAAGGACCATTGGGGCCGGGCGCGGCCGAGCCAGATCGTCGAGTTCGGCGGCACCAAGCAATTCACACCGGTGCTGCAGCCGAGCGACCAGTGCGACCATAATTGCTCGTTCCCCTCCGGCCACAGCGCCATGGCCTTCTCGCTCGTGGCGCTGGGCTTCCTGCCGGCGATCGAGCGCCGGCGGCGCTGGGTGACCGGTGCGGCGCTCGGCTTCGGCGTGCTGGTCTCGCTGGTGCGGATCGGCCAGGGTGGCCATTTTCTCTCAGACACGATCTTTGCCGGCCTCCTGGTCGGCGTGGTCGCCTGGGGCCTCCATCGCTGGATCGTCGAGGCGGATGGGCTCGACCGGCTATGGACGCGGCGGCTTGTGCGCCGGCTCGGCGGCGCCCTCACCCGGGCGGGCGACGCCCTCAACAACCTGCCGCCGTCCGCGCGCCGGAACTGGCTTATGGGCAGCCTCGCGACCGCTGCCGGGATTGCTGTGTCCGTGCTGTGGATCGACCGGCCGCTCGCCTTCTATTTCAAGGCCGACGATGATCGACTGGTCCACTGGTTCCAATGGGTCACCAAGTTCGGCCTCGGCTGGGGCTGGCTCGTGATCTCGGGGGTTGCGACCCTCGGCCTCTGGGGCCTCGCACATTCGCCGCGCGCCGGCGCCCGGCGCGAGCGGCTCATCGCCTGGTCGCTCGTCCCCGCCTTCATCTTCCTGTCCGTGCTGGTGAGCGGGCTTGTGGCCGACATCGTCAAGATCCTGGTCGGCCGCACCCGGCCGAAGCTGCTGTTCGCCGACGGCAGCTTCGCGCTTACCGGCCTGTCGTTCCGCAGCGACCATTGGTCGTTCCCGTCGGGGCACGTGACCAACGTGGCGGCGCTGGCCGCTGCGCTTACCATGCTGTGGCCGCGGCATGTCGCGGCCTATTGGCTGTTCGTGGCGCTGATCGCCTTGAGCCGCATCGCCACGACCCAGCATTTCGTGAGCGACACGATCGGGGCATCCTTCCTCGCCGTGCTGGTGACCGCTTATATCCGCGGCGTATTCACCCGCTCGGGCCTGCCGCTCACCGACCTCAAAGCCGGCGTCATGCAGGTCCGCCCGGCGCTCACCTGGCGCCGGCGGCTGCTCGGGCTCTAAGCCCACCGGCACTAGGCCGCGACCTGAAACCGGCGCATCCTTTCGCGCGCGCCATGACGCGGAAGGACAAGAAGAATGCGCACGCTCATCGCTGCGATCGGGATCCTGCTCGCCACCGCGACCGGCGCCGCCGCGGCCGATCCCATCTGCATCGCGCTGATCGAAGAGCCCGCAGCTCCAGGGGCTTCCGCGGCCGACCACGGCGACGCAGGTTTCCGGCTCGGCCTCGATTATGCAACGAGCGGCACGAACAAGGTGCGCGGCCGCCCGGTCGCGCTCAGCGTCGTCGAGGAACCCGGCACAGCCTATCGCGACGGTGCCGACATTGCGGTCGCGTTCGGCCCGTCGGAGACAGTACTCGCCATGCTTCCCGCAGCTTCTGCGGCGCAGCGCCTCCTGCTCGTGGCCGAGGCACGCGCGAGCGTCGTTGCCGGCAGCAACCACTATGTCGTCAGCACCGCCGCCAGCGCCGACCAGCTGGCACGGGCCGAGGCGCTGGCGCTCGCCCGTCCGGAGCTCAACCTGTTCGTCGCGGCCGAGGACACGCGCGACGGCGCCGATACGGTCGCGGCCCTGAAGCAGGCGCTGGGCCGGCACGCCGACACTGGCTTCTTCGTCGGCGCTCGCCTCGTCCCGCCGAGCACGGCCGACGTCGGTAGCCTGCTGAGCACGGATTTCGAAGGCCTGCACGATCTCCACGGCGGCCGGACGCTGCTGGCAATCTGGCAGGATGCCGCGTCGCCGATCCCATCGATCGCCGCCGCCGGCCCCGACCGGTTCGGCATCCGCCTTGCCTACCTGGGCCCGCTCGCCCCGAACGCACCGCTACCGGCCGTCGGCTTCGACGGGATCACGTCCTATTTCCACAGCTTCCCGCACAATCGGGTGAATGACTGGCTGGTCGCGGCCTGGCGCCGGCGGTTCCACGCCTACCCGGACGGCTCGGCCGCGGAGGGTATGACGGCCGCCCTGGCGCTGGTCGCAGCGCTCAAGGCGGCGCCGTCAACCGAGACCGAGGCGCTGATCGGCGCGCTGGAGGGCTTGCGCTTCGCCACGCCCAAAGGCGCCATGGTGATCCGCAAGGAAGATCACCAGGCGCTTCAGGTCCTCTATCAATTCCGCAACGAGCCCGCGCCGCGAGGCGCCCCGATGCTCGAACATCAGTTCAGTATCGCCGAACTGTCAGCGGCCGAACCGAAGTGACGGCTACGGCTTTGCGTCCGTGTAGCCCTTGAAGCCCGTGAGCTTGTAGAGCGTCACATCGCGGGCCAGGCCGGGGCCGAGCGGGATCACGACATGGGCGACCTGCGCATGCTCGGCGAAGCGGTCGAACACTTCTTGCCGCTCGGCGCCCTCGCGCTGGGTGATCCAGAGATAGTCGCCGCCGGGCGTGCCGCCGAGGCTGTTGTCCATCTCGAAGCCGTTGCGCACATGACCCGCCGGGTTCCACATGCGCATGTCGAACGGGTGCGGCTGCATGTAATAGATCATCGCCGCCATCAGCTCGCGCTGGTCCGCCAGCAGCGGCAGGTCGAGATACTGCAGGTGGATCTGCGACAGGCTGTTGCCGAGCGTCTGCCAGCCGCGCACCCGGTGCAGCGGGTCGAGCTTGCCGGGGATCGGATGGCCGACCGCCTTGCTGATGTCGCGCGCGCCCAGGAGCAGCACGCAGAGCGCCACATGCAGCACGACGGACCATTGCACGAGCCCGTCCCGCCCCTTCTGCGTGAGATACGCCACGACCAGGATCGTCGCCGTGAGATAGGTCGGTGCCGACCAGTTCGGCTGGGCGCGCGACAGCATCGCCTCGACCAGCATGATGGCGAGCGTCGGCAGCGCGAAGCTCATCAGCAGGAGCGCACGCCGGTCGGCGCCGATGCGCCGGGCGCCCGCGACGATCACGATCAGGGTGCCGAGGAAGATCGGCCCGAACACGCCGAACTGCGCGCCCGCGAACTCGGCGAACGCCTGCGGGTGCAGGCCGTAGTCGCGCACGTTCGCATTGTCGCGGGTGTGCAAGTAGCTGACGAAGCCGTTGGTCGCGTTCCAAACGAAGTTGGGCGCGTAGACCACAAGCGTCAGACCCAGGCTCAGGAGGAACGGCTTCAGGTGGCGCCGCTCGTCCGGCACCAGCAGGAGGAAGCCCAGTGCGGAGGCGAGCCAGAAGCCCGTGGCGTATTTCGAGAGCAGGCCGACACCGCCGGCGATGCCGACGAGGAGCCACCAGCGCTGCCCGCCCTCCTCGCGCGCCCGCACGAAGCCGTAGGTCGCGACCGCCCAGCAGAACAGCAGCGGCACGTCGGTCGAGATGATGAGCGCCGACAGCGAGACCGCCGGCAGCGTGATGAAGGCGATCGTCGACCACGCGGCGATGCGCGCGTCGTAGAGCCGCTTCGCGGTCGCGTGCACGACCAGGCTGGTCACGACATAGAGCAAGGGCGCCGAGACCTTGACCGCCAGGTCCGACGTGCTGAACAGGTGCGTCGTGGCCCAGATCAGCCAAGCGACCATCGGCGGCTTCGAGTAGTAGCCGAACTGGAGTTTCTGGGCCCAGATCCAGTATTGCGCCTCGTCCGGATAGAGGTCGATCGGCTGGCCGGCGAGCCAGAGCAGGCGCAGGAACGTGACGGCGCCCACGATCAGGAGTGCCACGCGGAACATCGGGTCGATCTCGCGGCGCGGCAGGGCCTGGGTCTTGGGCGCGGCGGTCTTGGGCGCGGTCGAGGCCTTCTGAGGCACGGCGGCGGTCGGTTTCTTTGGGGATCTCATGGCGGCGCGACCCTACAGAAACGAGGCCCGCGGCGCTAGAAGGACGCGGGGTCGCAGGCTACCTCTGGCCTCTCTCCAGCCGTCAAGCCCGAGGATGACGGTGGAGAGGTGGACCAACCTGATCACTCGCGCTCGATAGGCCCGCCCTATCCGCGCGATTGATCGCATCCGCCGGTCTCGCATGCTAAGAACGGGGTTTCGGGCCAGGGGGATCGTCGCCATATGGCGCTTCCGTGGCGGCCTTCCAATCTTTGATGGCCCAAAGCCCTTTCCAGCAAGTTCCGGACGACATGGCGCTCAAGATCGAAACCTTCTCGTCGCTCAAGGGCGGCAACAGCTTCTTCAAGGCGGTGACGCATCCGGAGGCGGCGACGCAGGCGGCGGCGCTGATCCGGCGCTTGAGCGAGGCGCGCTCGGTCGCGATCTATGACCCATTGGGCTTCGCCACCGGCTTTGCCGCCGTGCGCGACCTCTCGGCCGTGCGCATCGCCGGCGTCTATGTCCAGGCGGTGACCGACCTCGGCCAGGAGCGGCTCGGCCATGCGACGAAGCCGGTGACGGCGCTCGCCGGAAGTGCGGCCGACCTGGTGTTCGTCACCGCGTTCGATGCCGAGCGCCTCACCCAGCAGATCGCCCATCTCGTCCCGGCCGGCGCCGAGGTCGTGAGCCTGGACGAGCTCCGGCTCGAGCAGAGCCTCATCACCAACCCGCGCAACTATCTCGACCCGCTCAATTTCGCGACCAATTTCGCGTTCTTCCGCGATCGCGACGGCAGCCATAGCCGCGTCGTCACCGCGAATTACTGGTCGAACTACGGCGCCAAGGAGACGGCGCTCGCCTTGACCCTGTTCGATGCCGACGGCCAGGTGCTGGCGCGCTGGCGCGAGGCGCTCCCACCCGGCCAGTCCGCCGTCGTGATCGACAGCCGGCGGGTCCGCGCGCGCTTCGGCCTGCCGGCGTTCGAGGGCCAGCTCTTCATTCATGCAGTCGGCGGCGCAGGCCACGACGTGGTGAAATACGCGCTCGATACGTTCGAAGAGGACGGCCCGTCGCTCTCCTGCACCCACGACGCCAACGCCTGGCCGGCCGATTTCTATGCCGGCCTGCCGGCTCCGCGCGCCGACGAGCGTGTCGTGCTCTGGGTCCAGAACAGCCTGCCGATCGCCATTCCGCCGGGCGGCATCGCGCTCAACCTGATGGGCGACGCGCATATCGTGCCGTTCCCCGAGGAAGTCGCCCCGTTCGCGACCGTGCCGCTCGACGTGGCGAGCCTGCTGCCCGAGGCGCGCTGGCCGCAGCAGATCGAGATCGCCGCCGGCAAATATGTCGTGCGCCCGCGCTACGAAGTGATCCGCGGGCCGCGCACCCGTATCGCCCATCCGAACGTCGAGCGCACGGACCTGAAGCCCGATCCGAAGATCGCCGAGCTTGGCCCTTGGCTCGGCAAAGGCTTCATCCTGCCGGCGCCGATCCTGCCGCCCGCGCAATGGTCGAGCCTGCTGCTGCCGACGCCCATGGCGCTCAGCCAGGCGGCGCTGCCGATCCAGGCGACGGCCTATGACCCGGCCGGCCGCGCGCTCGGCACCAAGCGCTTCGGCCGTCTCGCGCGCCGCGAGTCTGTGGAACTGGCGCTCGACGAGCTCGTCGCCGATGCGACCGCGCTCCCCTGGGGCCATGTCGAGCTGACCTACGACTTCGCTGCCGGCACCGACGTCGACGGCTGGCTGCACGCGCTCTTCCGCTACGAGAACCGGGCGAGCGGCCATGCGGCGGAGACGAGCTTCGGTGCCCATGTCTTCAATACCGTGCTCACCTACAAGGACGAGCCGCAGAGCTATGCCGGCCGGCCGCCGGGGCTTTCGACCCGCCTGTTCCTGCGCCTGGGCGCGGAGCCGCTCGACACGCTCTGCCACCTGGTCTATCCGGCGTCGACGCCTTGGCATCCCTTGTCCGAGACCGACCTCACGCTGCTGGACGCGACGGGCCGCGAGGTCGCACGCCGGCGCGTGCAGATCCCGTGCGGCGGCTCGCTGTTCTGGCGGTATCACGAAACCTTCACCGCCGAGGAGCGCGCAGCCGCCGGCACCGACGCCTATATCGTGGTACGCGACACGACCTGCCGCCTGTTCGGCTATCATGGGCTCGCCGGAACCGACGGCCGATTCAGTCTTGACCATATGTTCGGGTTCTGACCGCGGAGACACACAATCCGTAGACTTTTTCAGCCTTAGCCCTTGCGTTTCAGGGGTAAAACTCAATACTCTCTAAAGCAGTGTGGCCTGCGACAGGCCCGGAGTAGTCATGTCCGAGCGTCATCATACGAAAGTCCTGATCATCGGCGCCGGCCCGGCCGGTTATACCGCGGCGATCTACGCTGCGCGCGCGAACCTGCAGCCGATCCTGGTGCAGGGCATGCAGCCGGGTGGCCAGCTGACGATCACGACCGACGTCGAGAATTACCCGGGCTTCGCCGACGTGATCCAGGGCCCCTGGCTCATGGAGCAGATGCAGAAACAGGCCGAGCATGTGGGCACCAAGATGGTGTTCGACCTCATCACCTCGGTCGATTTCTCGAAGCGCCCGTTCGTGTGCACTGCCGACAGCGGCGACGTGTTCGTGGCCGAGACGGTCATCATCGCGACCGGCGCCCAGGCGCGCTGGCTCAGCGTCCCCGGCGAGGAGACCTATCGCGGCTTCGGCGTCTCGGCCTGCGCCACCTGCGACGGCTTCTTCTTCCGCAACAAGAACATTGCGATCGTCGGCGGCGGCAATACTGCGGTCGAGGAGGCGATCTACCTCACCAACCACGCCGACACGGTGACCTTGATCCACCGGCGCGACAGCCTGCGCGCGGAAAAGATCATGCAGGACCGTCTGTTCGCCAATCCGAAGATCCGCGTCATCTGGAACAGCGCGGTCGAGGAGATCCTGGGCGAGCAAAACCCGCCGCGCGTGACCGGGCTCCGCCTCAAGGACACGGTCACCGGCGACGTGAACCATATGGCGGTTGACGGCTTCTTCGTCGCGATCGGCCATACGCCGGTGACGGAGATTTTCAAGGACCAGATCACGCTGGACCAGGACGGCTACATCGTGACGCGGCCGGACTCGACGGCGACCAACGTGCCGGGCGTGTATGCGGCCGGCGACGTCAAGGACAAGGTCTATCGCCAGGCGGTGACCGCCGCCGGCATGGGCTGCATGGCGGCGCTCGAAGCCGAGAAATTCATCGCGGCCCAAGAGGCCGAAGGGCATCGCAATCATCGCACCGAAGGCGGTACGGCACTGCGCGCAGCCGAGTAAATGCGCGTGCGAGGTCGGTAGCGGGAGGCGTTGGACGGGGGGACTTCCGATTCAGCCCGTGGACTGACGCCAAGTTCGACAGGGGACGGGAATGGACTGGGACAAGCTGCGGGTCTTTCATGCGGTCGCGGAGGCCGGCAGCTTCACCCACGCGGGTGATGCGCTGAACCTCAGCCAGTCGGCGGTCAGCCGGCAGATCAGCGGGCTCGAGGAGAGCCTGCAGGTGCCGCTGTTCCACCGGCATGCGCGGGGCCTCATTCTGACCGAGCAGGGCGAATTGCTCTATCGCACGGCGCGCGACGTGTTCGCGAAGCTGTCGATGACCGAGGCCATGCTGTCGGAGAGCAAGGACCGGCCCAAGGGGCCGCTCAAGGTGACGACGACCGTCGCCTTCGGCTCGGCGTGGCTGACGCCGCGCATCCGCGAGTTCCTCGAGCTCTATCCCGAGATCACCTTGAGCCTGCTGGTCGACGACGGCGAACTCGATCTCTCCATGCGCGAGGCAGACGTCGCGATCCGCATGGCGCCGCCGCGCCAGCCCGACCTGGTGCAGCGTCACCTGATGACCGTGCGCTCGCATGCCTACGCGTCGCCCGACTATCTGAAGAAGCACGGCACGCCGACCCGGCCCGAGGATCTGGACGAGCATCGCACCGTCATCTACGGCGACGATTCGCGGCCGCCGACGCCCAGCATCAACTGGCTGGCCGAGGTCGGCGCCAAGCCGGGAGCCGAGCGCCGGCCGATCCTCAAGGTCAACAACATCTACGGCATCTATCGCGCCGTGCAGAGCGGCCTCGGGATCGGCTCGCTGCCCAATTACATGGGCCAGGAGACGAGCGACCTGGTCCGCGTGCTGCCGGAACTGTCCGGCCCCACGGTCGAAGCCTATTTCGTCTATCCGGAGGAACTGCGCCCGTCGAAGCGTATCGCGGTGTTCCGCGACTTCCTCATCCGCAAGGTCCAGGAATCCCGCCTGACCTAAGCCTAATACCGCTGGCACCTTCAATCGAAACGCCCGCCCTTCCCGCGGGCGTTTTCCACATTGCGGCAAGAGTTCGTCATGAAAACGTCAAATAAACGACAGGCGATGCGTTCTCCGCAGGGGTGACTTGCCCAATTTTAGGGTGGTTTCCGCAGGCAAACTGCCCAAGTATTGCGCTGCGGGATCGATGCGGCGCGCGGCCAACGTGCCCTCCCCCGAACGAATTCGCCGGCGGTCGAGGCCGCCGGCACCGAGTTCCCAAGCGCTCGCGCTTGGGAAAGGGTCTTCGGATCCTACGTCTCCCAGACGTGAAGCCTCCCTGTTGACTCAGGCCGGACCCGCAAGGTGTCCGGCCTTTTTTTCGCGCCCTTGCGAATAGCGCCTTGAACAGGCGGCCATGGCGGTCGCTACAATCAGGGCGTTATTGCGCTGCCATAGATAAAATCTGAAGAATATATTAGGACCTGTAGGCAGACCCTCGGTCGAATCGGCAATCGAGGAGCGACCTTGCCGGCGTCAGAGGCCATCGAACCGCCGTCGAAACGGCTGCAACCCGGATCCCGCACCCGGCAATCCCGGATGCTGATCGCCGGCAGCTGTGTCGTGGCCGTCTGCGTCTTGAGCGTTTTCTTCTGGTCACTCTGGGATTCGCGCCGCAGCGCGCTCGATCACGCCGTGCAGACCGCGCAGAACCTGACCGCGACGCTCGCCCACGATGCGGAACGCAACATCACCAGCTACGATCTCTCGCTGCAGGGCGTCATCGACGGGCTCAAGTTCGACGAAACGAGGACTCTCAAGCCCGACCTCCAGCGCCAGATCCTGTTCGATCGGGCGGCGACGGCGGCGTTCTTCGGCTCCATCACCGTGATCGGCGCCGACGGCCGGATGATGATCGACTCCCAGTCGACCGAGCCGCACTCGGGCGACTATGCCGATCGGGATTATTTCAAGGTCCATCGCGACAATACCGCCGTCGGGCTCTACATCAGCCCGCCGTTCAAGAGCCGCGTGACCGGCGACTGGGAGATCGCGCTCAGCCGCCGGATCAGCAACCCGGACGACAGCTTTGCCGGAGTCGTCGCCGGCAGCCTGAAGCTCGCGTTCTTCCAGAACCTGTTCGACGGCATCGATCTCGGGCCGAACGGGGCGGCCGCCCTGTTCAACGTCGACCGAACCATGATCCTGCGCAAGCCCTACAACCCGTCGGAGTGGGGGCGAAGCCTTCCCCGCTCTCCCCTGTTCCAGAAGCTTGCCCAGAACAGCACCGGCTGGTTCCAATATCACTCGCTCACCGATGGGGTCGAACGGATCGCCGCCTATCAGCGGATCGGCAAGTTCCCGCTCGTCATCAGCATCGCGACCGCCTGCGATACGGTCTTCGCCGAATGGCGCCAGAAGGCGCTGGTCGTGGGGGCCACCATGCTGTTTGCGGCCGGGCTCACGCTGCTGCTCGGCACCTTCGCGCTCAGGGAGCTCAACCGCCGCAGCCTGGCAGAGCAGGCGGCGCTCGAGAACGAGCGGCTCTACCGCCTGCTCGCCGACAATTCCTCGGACCTGATCGTGCTTGCCGACATCGACGGCGTCCGGCGCTTCATTTCGCCCGCGGCGCGCGAACTCTACGGCTACGAGCCCGAAGAGATGATGGGCTCCAACACCTTCGGCGCCGCCCACCCCGAGGACCGGCATTTCCTGACCGATGCGTTCGAGCAGCTGACGAACGGCGCGCCCAGCGCGGTCGCCCAGGTTCGCGCCCAGCGCAAAGGCGGCGACTATGTCTGGGTCGAGACCCACATGCGCCTGGTTCGCGATCCGCTGACCGACGAGTTGCGCGTCCTGGGCCTGATCCGCGACATCAGCCGCCGCCACGAAATCGAGCAGGCGATCCGCGAGAGCGAACTGCAATTCCGCTCGCTCGCCAACAGCGTCAGCGACGTCATCATCCGCAGCGGGCCGGACGGCCGGCTGCGCTACGTCTCGCCGTCGTGCCGCACGGTACTGGGCTACGAGCCGGAAGAGCTGGTCGGCACCAAGCGCGGCACGTTCAGCCATCCGGAGGACCGCGCGCACATTGAGGCACGCATGGCGGCGATCGTGGCGGGCGACGGCGACAATGTCATCGCCTTCCGCGTGATCCGGCGCGACGGCACGACGATCTGGCTGGAAGCGCGCATCTCGCTGGTCCGCGCAGCGGAGACGAACGAGCTTGTGGAGATGATCGCCGTCATGCGCGACATCTCGCAACAGAAGGCGATCGAGGAGCGGCTCGAACGGGCGCGCATCGAGGCGGAGAAAGCGAGCCAGCTCAAGTCCGACTTCCTCGCCAACATGAGCCACGAGATCCGCACGCCGATGAACGGCATCATCGGCATGACGGGCCTGCTGCTCGCGACCCGGCTCGACCCCGAGCAGCGGCGCTTCGCCGATGCCGTGCGCATCTCCGCCGACGCGCTGCTGTCGGTCATCAACGACATTCTCGACCTGTCCAAGCTCGAGGCGGGCAAGCTCAACCTCGAGACCGTGCCGTTCGATTTCTCGACGATCGTCGAGAACTGCGTCGAGCTCATGACGGCCAAGGCGCTCGACAAGGGCATCACACTCACCGCCGAAGTGGCTGAGCGGGCCTACCTGCCCCACCTCGGCGATCCGACGCGGCTCCGGCAGATCATCCTCAATCTCCTGTCGAATGCGGTGAAATTCACCGACCACGGCTTCGTCTCGATCAAGGTCAAGGCGACGGCGCTCGCGACCGGCGCGTCGTTCATCCGGATCCATGTCGAGGATTCCGGCATCGGCATGGACGAAACGGTGAGAGCGAAGCTGTTCCGGAAATTCGAGCAGGCCGACACGTCGGTCGCCCGGCGCTTCGGCGGCACCGGCCTGGGCCTCGCCATCTCCAAGCAGCTGATCGATCGCATGGGCGGCCGCATCGGCGTCTCGAGCACGCCCGGCTACGGCAGCCGCTTCACCGTCGAGCTCACGCTGCCGGTGACCGACACCGCGCCCGTGGATCTGGTGCCAGAGGACAAGACGGCGCGCGACAAGGCCTCGGGCGGAAGCACCGCGCCAGGCGCCTCGCCGCTGCCGCCCGTCGCAAGCAAGGCCGGGCGCATCCTGGTCGCCGAAGACAATGCGGTGAACCAGCTGCTGGTCGTGACCCTGTTGACCGATGCCGGCTATGCGGTCGACGTGGCGGAGGATGGGACCGAGGCGGTCGCCGCGGTCAAGCAGCAGGCCTACGATCTCATCCTGATGGACGCGCAGATGCCGAACATGGACGGGCTGCAGGCGACGCAGGAGATCCGCAAGCTCGCCAACGGCCGGGGCCGCGTGCCGATCATCGCGCTCACCGCCAACGCGATGGCGGGCGACCGCGAGCATTACATCGCGGCCGGCATGGACGATTACCTGTCGAAGCCGCTCGACGCGGCGACCATGCTGGCGATGGTCTCGAACTGGATCGGCCAGCACCGCGCCGACGTGGGATGGAAAAAAGAGGCCGGATGAGGCAAAGCTGCGCGCCAATCCATTCATTCTGGAACAGGTGCGTGATGGCGAAGATGTTGGGCCGGTTCAAGCATATCAACCGGGGAATCCTGATCGAGAACGGCCGCGAGATCGAATTCTGCATTCAGTTCAAATCCGGCGACGAATGCACGGTGCAGCTGCCGGTCGACGAGATCCCGCGGGTCGTCCGCTTCCTCGAGGCGCTCGAGATGCAGGCGAAGGAAGAATAGAGCATGGCTGCATTGGCTGGAGCCAGCCAATGCAGCCATGCTCTAACTATTTGATTAGGGACGGATTCACGAATTGACTGAAATCGCCACGCGATTCCAGTCAATTCGATCCGCCCCTAGATCAGCTGCCGGCAGATCTCGTCGCTGACGGCGCACAGCCGTTCCAGATGGGCCGCCACCATATCTTCGACGCTGCTCCGCTCGACGCGGGCGCCGATGTTCATGGCGGCGATGACCCGGCCGTCGTACCGGCGGATCGGCACCGCCAGCGACCGGAAGCCGCTCTCGGCCTCCTGGTCGACGAGCGCGTAGCCGCGGGTCCGGGTCTCCAGCACCGCGGCCCTGAGAGCTGCCTTGTCGGTGATCGTCACGGCGGTGACGGCGACCGGCATCAAGACCTCGAAATAGCGATCGAGCGCCAGATCCGGCAATGCGGCGAGCAAGACCCGCCCGAGTGCCGAGCAATAGGCCGGGACGCGGAAGCCGATTCCGGCGCCAGCTGCCATCAGGCGCTGCGGCGACGCGTGGGCGATCATGACGACCTGGTCATCAAGCAGCACAGCCGCCGAGACGGCTTCGCCGAATTCCGCCGACAAGGCGTCGCACGCCGGCTGCAGGATCGTCGAGATCTGGTTCGACAGCAGATAGCTGCCGGCGAGCGTCAGCACCTTGGGCGTCAGGCGGTAGAGCTTGCCGTCGCTCTCGGCGAAGCCCAGGTGTGTCAGCGTGTAGAGCGCGCGTCGGGTCGTCGCCCGGGGCAGGTCGACCAGGCGCGCGATGTCGCTCAAGGTCAGCGGACCGCGCTCGGTGCCGAACGCCGTCAGTACGGCGAGCCCGCGGGCGAGCGCTTCGGAAAAGTCCGGGCCGAGGCCGTTCTCGATCCGAGCGGCCGCATCTTGTGATCGAAGTTTCGCCATGGCTGCTGTCTATCAGGTGGCAGCGGCCTGATCCAGCAGCGCGCGCAGATCGGTGCTCTCGTCCGCCGCCTGCTGCGGCGTGAGCGGCGCACGGCGCGCCAACAGCTTGCGGGCGGTCAGGTGATCACCGGGCCGGTTCACCGTGTCGACAGCGATCAGCCGCTGGCCGCGGAAATAGAACAGGGCGAAGCGGTCGCTTTCGGCGTTCCCGCGCATCGCGACCTCGTCATAGCCGGCGGCGAGGCCGGCGGACTGCACCTTGAAGTCATATTGATCCGACCAGAACCACGGAACCGGCCGCGCGGGCGGCGCGTGGCCCGTCGCGGCCGCGGCGGCGGCCCGGGCCTGGTCGCCGGCGTTCTGCACGGATTCCAGGCGAATGAGACGTCCACCCTGCTCGGCGCAGGCGCAGTCGCCGGCCGCAAAGACGTCGGGCACGCTTGTTTGCGCCCGGTCATCGACCACAACCACCCCCGAGCAGGTGGCGAGGCCGGCATCGATAGCGAGCTCGCCGTTCGGCACGGCACCGATGCCGATCACCACCAGATCGGCCGGGATCTGCCGGCCGTCGTCGCATTCGACCGCCTGAACGCGCCCCGCGTCGCCGACAATGGCCTTGGCCGTCATGCCGAGCCGCAGCGCCACCCCCTTCTCACGATGCTTGCGCGCGAGATACCGGGCGAGCGGCGGCATCGCGACCCGGGCCAGCACCTGGTCCGCCGCCTCGAGCAGCATCACCGCCAGGCCGGCGGCAATCAGGCTTGAGGCGATTTCCAGGCCGATATACCCCCCGCCGACCACGACCGCGCGCTCGGCCTGCCGCATCGCCGCGCGCAGGGCGCGGGCATCGTCGAGCGTGCGCAGGACGTGGACGCCGTCGAGGTCCGCCCCCGGAATGGCGAGCCGCCGCGGACGGCTGCCCGTGGCAAGCATCAGTTTCCTGAAACCATAGACGCCGTCCGCGGTTAGCACCCGTCGGCCAGCGAGATCGAGCGCCGCGACCCGCGTGTTGCAGACCAGGTCGATGGCATTTTCCGTAAAGAACGCCTCGCCGCGCAGCGGCAGCGCCGCGTCATCGACCTTGCCTGAGAGATAGCCCTTGGAGAGCGGCGGCTTTTGATAAGGCGCGTGCGGCTCCTCGCTCAGCAGCAGAATGGGCTCGGCAAAGCCCAGGTCGCGCGCGGTCGCGGCCATCTGCACGCCTGCATAGGACGCCCCGACGATGACGAGCCCGGCGGTCACGGGCAGCACCTCACGACTGGGTGGCCGGCACATGGACGATGAGCCCGTCCAGCGCCGGTCCGACCGTAAGCTGGCAGGAGAGCCGGCTCGTCGGCCGACGCTCGGCGGCAACGCCGTCCAGGAGCTCGCTCTCCGCCGCGTCGGGTGCCGGCAGGCGGTCGGCCCAGGCCGTGTCGACATAGATGTGGCACGTGGCGCATGAGAGGCAGCCGCCGCATTCGGCATCGATGCCGCGCACATTGTTCTGGATCGCGCCCAGCATGACGCTCTGGCCGCTCGGCACCTCGACGCGACGCTCGGCCCCATCGACTTGCACATAGACGATCGTCGGCATCGACTCCTCCCATTTGTCCGATTAACGAACTATTGTTCGATTATCGATCAGAGCATCACGGATGGCAAGCGCCCTTTTGGCGACGACCTCGTCGGTTCGTCATTGCGGCGCGTCTCGAATTGGAATAATATCGAACATATGTTCGTTAATCGGACAAATCAATCATCTCGTGCGGGAGGAAACCGATCATGATGAGCCGTGAGCAGAACGAACGGATCACGCGCGTCGGCGCGGGAACGCCGGCCGGCAAGCTGATGCGCCTTTACTGGCAGCCGGCGGCCCTCGCGGACGAACTCATGGGCGAGCGGCCGATCAAGCCGGTACGCCTGCTGGGCCAGGATCTCGTGCTGTTCCGGGACGAGACGGGCCGGCTGGGGCTGCTCGATCGCGACTGCCCGCATCGCGGCGCCGATCTCGCTTTCGGGCGGCTCGAGGGCGGCGGCCTGCGCTGCGCGTTCCACGGCTGGCTGTTCGACGCCGCCGGCCGGTGCCTCGACACCCCAGCCGAGCCCGAGGGCAGCACGCTCTGCACGCGGATCCGGCAGAAGTCCTATCCGGTCATCGAGCGTGGCGGCATCATCTTCGCCTATCTGGGCGAGGGCGAGCCGCCGGCCTTCCCGGCCTTCGACTGCTTCACGGCACCGGACAGCCACGTTTTCGCCTTCAAGGGCCTCATCGACTGCAACTGGCTGCAGGCGCTCGAGGTTGGCATCGATCCCGCCCACGCGTCCTTCCTGCATCGCTTCTTCGAGGACGAGGACACGTCGGGCGCCTATGGCAAGCAGTTCCGCGGCGCCTCAGCCGGCTCGGACATGCCGATGACGCAGGTCCTCCGCGAATTCCCGCGACCGGTGATCGAGGTCGAGCGCGCGGACTATGGCTTGCGGCTGACGGCGCTGCGCCGGATCGACGACGAGCATACCCACGTGCGGGTGACCAACCTCGCCTTCCCGCACGCCTTCGTCATCCCGATGAGCCCCGAGATGACGATCACCCAGTGGCACGTGCCGGTCGACGACACCTCCTGCTATTGGTACGCGATCTTCACCAGCTTCACCGGCGCCGTCGACAAGGCGCAGATGCGCGCCCAGCGGCTCGAGCTCTACGAGCTGCCGGACTATCGCCCGCGCCGCAACAAGGCCAATGATTACGGTTTCAGCGCCGAGGAGCAGCGCGAGCAGACCTATACGGGCATGGGGAACGACATCAACGTCCACGACCAGTGGGCGGTCGAATCCCAGGGCCGCATCCAGGACCGCACCCGCGAGCATCTGGGGCAGACCGACAAGGCGATCACGCTCTATCGCCGCCTGTTGCAGGCCGCGATCGACCAGGCCGAGGCAGGCGAGCGGCCGTTGATGGTGCTGTCGCCGGACGAGGCGGCCGGCCTGACCGGCCCGGCGACCATCGACAGCATCGGGCCGACCGTCGGTTGGGAGGAGCATTGGCGCCGGCTCGAGCGCGAGCGCCGGACCGGCGCGCCATGGGGAGCCAAAGACCATGCCGCATGACAGCAAGCGCCGGGCGAGCTTCGTCGAGCGCCACGGCCTGTGGACCGCCGACCACGCCCGGGCCGCCACCGAAATCCAAGCGCGGATCGAGCGCGACGGCGTCGAGATCGTCCGCCTGTCCTTCGCCGACCAGCACGGTATCCTGCGCGGCAAGACCATCGTCGCGTCGGAACTTCAGGCAGCACTCAAGAACGGCTGCGGCTGCCCCTCGTCGCTGCTCGCCAAGGACACGTCGCACCGGACCGTGTTCCCGGTCTTTACCGCCGGCGCCGGCATCGGCGTCAGTGAGATGGCGGGCGCCGGCGACGTGCTGATGCTGCCCGATCCAACCACGTTCAACGTCCTGCCCTGGGCGCCGCACACCGGCTGGCTCTTGTGCGACCTGCGCTTCACCAACGGGCACCCGGTACCTTTCTCGACGCGCGATCTCTATCGGGCTGCACTCGACCGGCTCGCCGCCAAGGGCTACGGCTTCGTGGCCGGCGCCGAGCTGGAGTTCCACCTGTTCCGCCTGGTCGATCCGCGGCTGGCGCCGGCGGACGCAGGCCAGCCCGGCTCGCCGCCGGACGTGGCGCTGACCACCCAGGGCTACCAATACCTGACCGAGGCCCGCTACGACGAACTCGACGACATCTTCGAGCATCTGCGGCGCGGCCTGCAGGCGCTGGGCCTGCCGCTGCGCTCGCTGGAGGTCGAGTTCGGCCCGAGCCAGTGCGAGATCACGTTCGGCCCGGGCGCTGGGCTGGCGCCGGCCGACCTGGTCGTGCTGGCGCGCAGCGCCGTGAAGCAGATCGCCCGGCGCCACGGCCATCACGCGACCTTCATGTGCCGGCCGAAGATCCCAAACGTCGTGTCGAGCGGCTGGCACCTGCACCAGTCGCTGATCGAGGCCGGCACCGGCCGGAACGCGTTCCAGCCCGACGAGGACAGCGCTGTCCTGTCGCCCGTCGGGCGGGCCTATCTCGGCGGCCTGCTCGCCCACGCCCGGGCGGCGGCGGCGTTCAGCACGCCGACGATCAACGGCTACAAGCGCTACCGTCCCTACTCGAACGCGCCCGACCGGGCGATCTGGGGCCGCGACAACCGCGGCGTCATGGTCAGGGTCCTGGGCGGCCCCGGCGATCCCGCGACCCGGCTCGAGAACCGGGTCGGCGAGCCGGCGGCCAATCCGTATCTCTACATGGCGAGCCAGATCCTGACCGGCATCGACGGCATCGAGCGGCAGCTCGATCCCGGCCCGTCGGCCGACATGCCCTACGAGACCAAGGCCGAGCACCTGCCGGTCCGGCTCGAGGAGGCGCTGAGTGCGCTGGCCCAGGACGAATGCCTCCGGGCAGGCCTCGGCGCAGCCTTCGTCGACTATTACCTGCACCTGAAGCGCGCCGAACTCGCCCGCTTCGAAGCCGAGGTAACCGAGTGGGAGCACCGGGAATATTTCTCGCTGTTCTGACGCCGCCAAAGCCAGGGGCCGCCGACACACGCCCGCACCAACCAAAGCAGAAGCAATCCAGCAGGGGGACAGCATGACGGGAGCTTCACGGGTTCGCTTCAGGACCAGCAGACCGGCAACACTGGCGGCGATCTTGCTGGCTGGATTGACGGCGCAGTCCGCACTGGCCGAGGTGCCGGGCAGTCTGGTCAAGATCGGCGTGCTGACCGATCTGTCAGGCCCCTTCGCCGACCAGGTCGGCCAGGGATCAGTAGCCGCGGCCAATCTCGCGGCCGAAGACTTCGCCAAGGAGGCCGGCGGTCTCAAGGTCGAGATCCTGTCCGCCGACCATCAGAACAAGCCGGACATCGGTGTCTCGATCGCCCGCCGCTGGATCGACGAGGACGGCGTCGCCGCCGTCGTCGACTTGCCCAATTCCGGCGTGGCATTGGGCGTCGCCGAGGCGCTGCGCGAAAAACACCGCACGGCGCTCGCCTCGAGTTCCGCCTCGTCCGACCTGACCGGCAAGGCCTGCGCGCCCACGACGGTGCAATGGGTCACCGACACCTGGTCGCAGGGCCACAGCACGGCCCACGCGCTCGCAGCACAGGGTGCCAAGAGTTGGTTCTTCCTGACCGTCGACTATGCGCTCGGCAAGACGCTCGAGCGCGACGCGACCGAGGCGCTCACGGCCGAAGGCGGCGAGGTGCGCGGTGCGGCCCGGCACCCGCTCGGCACGCCCGACCTCTCGGCCATGCTGCTGCAGGCGCAATCGTCGGGCGCCAAGGTGCTGGCGCTCGCCGACACCGGCGCCGACGCGATCAACGCGATCAAGCAGGCCGGCGAGTTCGGCATCTCCGGCCAGATGCAGCTGGCCGCCCTGTTCCTGCAGATCTCGGACATCCAGACGCTGGGCCTGGCCGCAGCGCAGGGGCTGCTGCTGACCGAGGCGTTCTACTGGGACCAGAACGCGGCGACCCGCGACTGGAGCCGGCGCTTCGCGGCACGGATGGGCGGGCGCATGCCGACCATGGACCAGGCCGGCGTCTATTCGGCCACCCTCGCCTATCTGCGCGCGGTCCGGACAGTCCGGTCGATCGATGGCGAGACGGTCGTCAAGGAGATGAAGCGCGCGCCGATCGACGATCCGCTGTTCGGCCGGGTCGCGATCCGCCCGGACGGCCGGGCCGTGCACGACATGTATCTCTATCGCGTGAAGAAGCCGTCGCAGAGCCGCGGTCCCTGGGACGACTACGAACTGGTCGGCACCATCCCGGCGGCTGAGGCGTTCCGGCCCGCCAACGAGGGCGGCTGCACGCTCGCGCCTTGATTAAGGCTCTGAAAGGAAGGACAGGACGATGGATCATCGCGCGCAACTGATCGAGCGCAGCATTCCGTTTCTCCGGGAGATCAAGGACATGACCCCCGGCGCGGCCATGGAGCGCTGGCTGAACGCGACCTATGGCGCCGACAGCGCGCTCTACCGGACGCTCGCGGACCTGATCAAGCTGGGCATGACCGAAGGCTGGGCCGCCAACGAGGAGATTGCCGGCCCCAATTACCGGCGCAGCCGAATCCTGCCGCCCTCACCCGAGACGTTCCATTTCAGCGTCACCGCCGTCTACATGAACAGCAAGGACGCGCGCGCCTTCAAGGAGGGACCCGACGACGTGCTGCGCGGCGACTACCACGGCCATCCCTATGGCGAGGTGAACCTGGTGGTGCCGCTCGATGCCGGGGCGGAGCTCAAAGGCCTTCAGGGCTGGCAGGGCGCCGGCTGGACCGCGCCCGATCCGGGCAGTCGGCATTTCCCTGAGGTCCGCGGTGGCGCCGTGATCGCGCTCTTCTATCTGCCCGCGGGCAGGATCTCCTACGATTTCGAACCGCCGTCGCCGACGGTCCGGTAGCCGGCGGGAACCCGCCCGGCTGGCCGCCGAGCGGGGTCAATCTTTGATCAGAGCGCCGCGTTGACGCGGATCTCGACCGTCAGGTCCGGCCGGGCGAGCTTCGCCTCGACGCAGGCGCGCGACGGCGTGTTGCCCTGCGGCACCCACTTGTCCCAGACCGAATTCATCTCGGCGAAGGTCGAGATGTCGGCGAGCCAGATCGTCGCCTCGATGATCTTGGTCTTGTCCGTGCCGGCATCGGCCAGGATGCGATCGATCTGGCCCAGGATGTCGGTGGTCTGCGCCGCGACCGACTGGCCCGCGGCCTTGTCGGCGACCTGGCCTGACAGATAGATAATGTCGCCGTGGATCACCGCCTCGCAAAGCCGGGGACCGACCCCGATACGCGTGAGCTTCGCCATTTCCAACTCTCCAGATTGATGCGGCAGAATGATGCGGCCGATGCCGCGCGCATGGAATGTGCGGGAAGACATGTGACCGGGATCGCCGCCGACGGCAAGCGCTGGATCGAGCGTCATGCCCGTTCAATAGTCCGATGATTTCAGGGCAGCCATGCCAAGAAGCCCGCTTGTGCCCGGGCCGGAGTTCCCGGACGCTTGGATACTTCGAAATCTTATCTCAGCTGGAACAGAGCCATGTCGGCAGGTATCGAGGTCGGATCGCGCCCTGCGCAGCCCGGCCCGCTATTCATTGCGGCGTTGGGCGTGCTGATGTGTTTCGGCCCCATGGCGATCGACATGTATCTCCCGGCCCTGCCGGCGATCGGCCAAGCCTTCGGCGTCGGCCAGGACAAGGTGCAATGGTCGCTGTCGGCCTTCTTCCTGGGCTTCGGCATCGGCCAGATCGCCTGGGGCGCGCTTGCGGACAGGCTCGGCCGGCGCCGGCCGGTCGCCGCCGGCATCCTGCTCTACGGCATCGGCTGCATCGGCTGCAGCCTCACCAACGACATCGGCCATTTGGCAGTCTGGCGCTTCGTCCAGGCGCTGGGCGCCTGCGCCGGCCCGGTGCTGGCGCGCGCCATGGTGCGCGACGTATTCGGCCGCGACCGGGCGGCGAGCGTGCTATCGCTCATGATGTTGGTCATGGGCATCGCCCCCATGGTGGCGCCGATCCTGGGCGGCCATGTCTTGCTGATCGGCACCTGGCGCACGATCTTCTGGGTCCAGGCCTGCTTCGTCATCGTCGCCTTCGCCGGCCTCATGAGCCTGCCCGAGACGCTGCCGGCCGACCGGCGCCAGCCGTCGCGCCTCGCCGGCATGGTCTCGGGATATTTCCGCCTGCTCGGCAGCCGGCGCTATCTGGGCTATGCGCTCTGCTCGTCGTTCATCTACGGCGGCATGTTCGCTTACGTCTCCGGCACGCCCTTCGTCTATATCGAGCTGTTCGGCGTGCGGCCGGAAAACTACGGCTATCTGTTCGGCGTCAATATCGTCGGCATGATCATCGTCAACACGGTGAACAGCCGGGTCGTGCTGCGCTTCGGCACCGACCGGGTGCTGCGCATGGGTTGCCTGCTCGCGGCCCTTACCGGCTTCGTGCTGCTCGGCCTGTGCGCCAGCGGCTTCGGCGGGCTCGCCGCCATCGCGACGGCGCTCTTCGTGTTCATGGGCCTGACCGGCATGATCGCCGCCAATGCCATGGCCGGCGGCATGTCGATCTATCCCGAGATCGCGGGCTCCGCCTCGGCCCTGATGGGCGCCTTGCAATTCACCTTCGGCGCCATCGCCGGCTCGGCCGTGGGCTCGCTCGCCAACGGCACCGCCGTGCCCTTGGGCGCCGTCATCTGCACCTGCGGCATCGCGGCGGCCCTGTTCAACCTGGCGCTCGTGCGGCGATTTTAGCGCCTTACCAAAACTCGGGCTTCGCGACCATGAGCCAGAAGATCGCCATGGTGCCGAGGAACGCGGGCCAGCCGAGGCCGAACCAGAGCCGCATCGTCCGGTAATAGGCCGCGGGCAGGGTGACGCCCGACGCGGCAGCCACCGCCGCCAGGTCGCGCGCCCGGATTTGCAGCCAGACGACGGGCAACCAGCACAAGCCGATCATCAGATAGAGGCCGTAGACCGCCATGAGCCAGGGCGCCGCGGGATCGATCCCCGAGAGATGGATGAGCGCAATCCCGGTCGCCGGCTGCAGAACGACGGCGGGAGTGGTGAACCAGAAATCGGCGCGCACGACGTTGCGCGCGACCGTCGCGATCGTCCGCGGCTCACCGCCCAAGTGGGCGAACCACATATGGAAGGCCGTCCCGAGCCCGGTACCGAACAGTACCGTGGCGCTCAGGATATGGAGCGTCTTGACCAGATCGTAGAGCCCGCTCATCGA
The DNA here is from genome assembly GCF_014643535.1 of Aliidongia dinghuensis. Classification (NCBI taxonomy): domain Bacteria; kingdom Pseudomonadati; phylum Pseudomonadota; class Alphaproteobacteria; order Rhodospirillales; family Dongiaceae; genus Aliidongia; species Aliidongia dinghuensis. The sequence goes on from NZ_BMJQ01000022.1 coordinate 51,930, forward strand.
TCGGCCTCCATGGCACCGAGCGCCAGGATTGCGGCCAGGATCGGCAAGTTCTTCAACAGCGCACCGAAGGGGTCGAGCCAGAGCGCTGGCGCCAGGAGCCCGAGTCCGATCGTGTAGCCGAGCACGGCTACCAGCTGAATCCAGCAAGCGAGCGCCGGCCGCCAGCGCAACAGCTAGGCGAGCGCGATCGCCAGATCCAGCACGGAGAACGCTTTGGCCATAGCCTCGCCGACCGGACCAGACAGGCCCACCGATGTGAGCACCGCGCCCAGGCGCGCCGGCGGCTGCGCCAGACCGGCAATGCCGGAGCCAAGCCAGGTCAGCACCAGCGCGCCGCGCAGCAGTGGCCGTACGAAATAGAGCCGCGCGTGCCAGCGGTCCTGCCATTGCGCCGGACAGGCCCGCAGCATCTGGCGCCAGCCTCTCGGCGCGATCCCGGTCGCGGCGGCAAAAGCGGCGGGGTTGCCGTCGTTGCCGAAGTCGAGTTGCCGGAGCGCCGTCGTGCTGACCGGCCCGCCGACCAGATCGCCAAGACGTGCAACCCCGGCGACGAGCGCACGCGGCACCGGAACGACACGGGCCGGCGGCAGGCCGAGCCAGGCGCGCAGATCGACCAGCACCTCGCGCAAGGTGACCCGATCCGGCCCGACCGGATCGATGACAACCCGATTGATCGAATGATCGCGCAGCACTCGTAGCACCGTAGTCGCCAGATCGTCGATATGGATTGGCCGGAACGGCTGATCCCCGCGGCCGATCACCAGAATGATCCCGGGCAGGGCCGCCAGCGCGCGGAACAGCGCGGTCCCGCCGAAGGCACCAGAAGCATAGACGAGCGACGGCCGCAGGATGACCCAGTCGAGATCCGTCGTCGCCAGGAACCGGTCGGCGGCGAGCTTGGTCAGGGCATATTCCGTGCCCGCCGAGAGCTCGGCGGAGATCGCCGAAATCTGGATGACGCGGCTGACACCGGCTCGACGGCACGCTTCGAACAGCGCCTTGGGCGCGGCCTCATGAATCGCCTCGATCGACTGACCGGGTCTGCCCTGCAGCACGCCGGCGCAATTGATCACGACATCGATGCCGTCGAGCCGCGGCAGCCAATCCTCGGGCCGGACATCCCGGTTCATGTCAACCCGGATCGCTGCCGGCGCCGTCTCCAGCCGGTCGATCTCTTCCGGCCGCCGGACGGCGGGCACCACATGGTAGCCCGCCGCCAGAAGATGCCCCATCAGGTAGCGGCCGATGAAACCGTTGGCGCCGGTCAGGAGGACTCGCTCGGACGACGCTTCCGTGAACGGGGGCGCCGTCATCGCCGATCGTCGGCCGATCTCGCGGTTGTCCCGGTTGGGGCCGATCGGTCGTCCGTCAGCGCCGGCACTCCACAAAAATCGTGAAGGCCCGGGCGGCACTGGTGAGATCGGCCACCTTTCTCTCGCGCCCCACGGACGAGGTCTCGTAATGGACGCCCTTGCTGTCGAGGAACGTTTCAACCACCGAGCTCTTGATGGCGAAATTCGCGTTTTCAGACTGCGCGCCCGTCGTGACCGCCAGGGCCAGGCTGTTCAACGTCATCTCGGCGACGCCGACGACGGCGCCCGTCTGATCCATCAGCGGGCCGCCGGAATTGCCGGACTGCGTCGGGGCCGTGAACTGCAGCTTTCGCGTATCGTCCTGCAAGCCGCTCAGCGCGCTCACCGATCCGGTGGTGACATTGAGATCGGTCGTCAGCAAACCGCTCAGCGGAAACCCGACGAGGACGACGGAATCGCCCTGCTGGATCGAAGGGCCCGCGCGAAACGCTGCCGGCACGCCGACAGGAACTTGCGCCTTGAGCAAGGCCAGATCATTCGTCTTGTCGACCGCCACGACGTCCGCCTTCTCGTTCTGGCCGCCGGCGAGCCGCACCGTCACCGTGCCGCAGCTCTTGACGACATGCTCATTCGTCAGAATGTAACCAGCCCTATTGAGCACGAAGCCCGAGCCCGAAGCGATCTTCTGCGTCGAAGCTGCGGTCGGCGTTCCGGTGAGACCAGCCAGAGAGCGAACATGATCGAGCGCACCGGCCGTCGGCGTCCAGGCCATCGCCTCCATCTTGACTTGCTGCGCATCCGTCTGGCTCAGATGCGACGAAGCCGTATCACGCGCAGCCGTAATGCGAGACAGCATGGTCGGATTGTTTGTTCGGGGGATGGAGGCCGAAAACCAGAACAACGCCTCCTTGTAGTCCTGCGGCACGCCCCTCCCGTTGAGGAAATCGCCGCCGAGATTGCTGAGTGCAGTGCCGTCGCCCTGCTCGGCCGCCAAAGCCGTCCATCGAATGGATTCGCCTAGATCTTTGGGGACGCCGCGCCCGACCTCATAGAGATATCCAAGGACGCGTTGGCCGCCGGCATAGTTCTGGTCCGCCGCTGCCCGGGCCCATTTAAGCGAGAGCGGATCGTTCACAGGGATGCCACCGTAGCCGTTGGCATAGTCGAGCGACAGCGTCACCTGCGCTTCCGCATCGCCCTGCTCGGCCGCCTTGGTCAGCCAGCGGACGGCTTCGTCCAGGTCGCGGCTGAAATTGTACCCGCCCTGGAAGTACATCCGGTACAATAGCCACTCCGCCTTGACGTCACCGCGGTCGGCTAGCGGCTTCGCCTGCGCATAAGCGTCCGGAAACTTGTGTTGATTGAAGGCGGCTTCCGCCGCCGGCAGCGATGCTTGCTCGGGCGGTACCGTTTGACATCCTGCGACCCCGACAACCGCAATCAGAGCCGCAACCGCGCCCTGCCGACACCACGAACCCATGGAAACATTCCCCCCAACCGACTCGACACAGGCCGAGCTTGGCGGGAAGGTTTGCTGCTGCCGTGCGGTTAGTCAACCATAGGATTAAATCGCGGTCGCCCTACGCGCCCTGACATATGGAGCTTCTTGCCCTCGAGCCCCTTCTAGAGGTCGGCCAGCGGCTGAGCTGGCCGAAGAAGCGTTCCATTACCTTGCTCCGTCGCGGGTTAGGCGGTTCTACGAGAGCGGATCGCACTCCAGCAAGGCACTGCGGCCGCGGAATTTTCGACTCCGGGACAGGGCATCAGTCGGTGGCCTGGCGCGCGAATTCCCGGAACACCTGGTTCATACCGTCGCGCGCTGCCGGCGGGATCGACAGGCCATGCCGAGGATAAATATCGGTAACGATATAGTCGGCCGAGTTGTAGGTGAGCCAGACCTTGTCCTCGTCGTCCTGCCAGATCAGCGCCTTCATCGGCAGGTCGATCGCCAGGGTCGGATTGCTTCGCATGGCGTCGGTACCCCGCTCCGGTTGACCGAAGACGATCACGCTCCGCGGCCGCAATGTCAGGCCGACCGCCTTGGCGGCGGCGGCATGATCGATCACCGTGAAAATCGTCCATCCCCGGCCGCGCACCGCGGCCTCGAAGCGGTCGATCGTCTCGAGCACCGTGTGATGGCTTTGCAACGTGACGAGGCCGTTGGAGGGCGCCGATTGTGCCGAAGCGCTTCGCGCTGCGAACGCGAGGAGCCCGAAGAGAACTGGAACGCCCAGTCGGAACACGCGCATGATCCTCTCCTGCTGCAGCTCGCGAGCCGGCATCAGTTGGGCTTCGCCGGCCACCCTCTCACATATAGAGCTTCTCGCCCTCGAGGCCCTTGTAGAGGTCGGCCACCTGCTCGGCGTAGCCGTTGAAGAGCAGGGTCGGGCGGCGGCCGGGCTGACCGAGGAAACGTTCGGTCGCCTGGCTCCAGCGCGGGTGCGGCACGTCGGGGTTCACGTTCGCCCAGAAGCCGTATTCCTCGGGCTGCAGCGACTGCCACATCGTCTTCGGCGGCTCAGCCGTGAAGCTGAAGCGGACGATCGACTTCACCGACTTGAAGCCGTATTTCCAGGGGATCGCGAGGCGCAGCGGCGCGCCGTTCTGGGTCGGCAGCGGCTTGCCGTAGATGCCGGTGACGAGGAAGGCGAGCTCGTTCGTCGCCTCGGCCATGGTCAGGCCCTCGACATAGGGCCAGGGATACCAGAACTGCCGCTGCCCCGGTGCGACCGACGAGTCCTTGAACGTCTCCATGCGCAGGTACTTGGCCCCCGAGGTCGGCTTCGCCAGATCGACGAGCGCCTTCAAGGGAAAGCCGGTCCAGGGCACGGCCATCGACCAGGCCTCGACGCAGCGGTGGCGATAGAGCCGCTCTTCGAACTGCACTTGGCGGAACAGGTCGTCGATCGCGAGCGTCTGCTCCTGCTCGACCAGCCCGTCGATCTTGACGGTCCAGGGCCGGATCTTGAGCGCGTGCGAGGCGTCGACGATGTCCTTGTCGGTGCCGAACTCGTAGAAATTATTGTAGCCGGTCGCGAGCTTCTCGGCCGTCACCGGCCGGTCGAGCGTGAAAGCCGGGTTCTGCTTGGCCGGATAGAGCGAAGCCGAGGGATCGGACGTGTCGGCCGCCAGTGCTGCGGACATCGCCTTGCCACCACCGAACGCGCCCAGGCCCAAGGCGCCGAGGCCGCCTGCCGCCACCAGACCGCCGGCGACGGCCCCCTTCAGCAGATTGCGCCGATTGAGGAACAGCGCCTCGGGCGTTGCCTCTCGCTCCGGCATTTCCCAGCCGCGCTTGCGCTTGATCAACATGCTGCCACCCTTGTCCCAACCAACCATGACCTCATGGCAAGGGACATAGGACGCTCCCTCCCGCCGGGCAAATCACCAATTGGTGTGCAGACCGTTGGTGTGCCGGGCGGGAGGTCGCGGAACTCCTTAGCTGAGCGAGGCGCAGAACCGCTGGATGCGGGTGCAGGCGTCGCGCAGCACCTCGGTCGAGGTCGCGTACGAGATGCGGAAATAAGGGGCGAGCCCGAAGGCCGTGCCCTGCACCACCGCCACCCCCTCGGCCTCGAGCAGAGCCGTCGCGAAGTCCGTGTCGGTCTCGATCACCTTGCCGGCCGGCGTCTTCTTGCCGATCGTGCCGGCGCAGGACGGATAGACGTAGAAGGCGCCGTCGGGCTTGGTGCAATGGATGCCCTTGGCCTCGTTCAGCATGGCGACGACCATGTCGCGGCGGGCCGTGAAGCTCTCGTTGTGCTTCGGGATGAAGTCCTGCGTGCCGTTCAGGGCCTCGACCGCGGCGGCTTGGCTGATCGAGCTCGGGTTCGAGGTCGACTGCGACTGGATCATGCCCATGGCCTTGATGAGCTCGACCGGGCCGCCGGCGTAGCCGATGCGCCAGCCGGTCATGCAATAGGCCTTGCTGACGCCATTGACGGTGAGCGTGCGCGACATGAGGCGCGGCTCGACCTGGGCGATGGTCGCGAATTCACAGCCGTCGTAGAGCAGATGCTCGTACATGTCGTCGGTCATGATCCAGACCTGCGGATGGTCGAGCAGCACGTCCGCCAGCGCCTTGAGCTCGGCCGCTGTGTAGGCCGCTCCGGTCGGGTTCGACGGCGAGTTCAGGATCAGCCACTTGGTCTTGGGCGTGATCGCTTGGGCGAGCGCGTCGGGCGTCAGCTTGAAGCCGGCATTCTGGCCGCACGGCACCGAGACCGGCTCGCCCTCGGCGAGCGCCACCATGTCGGGGTACGACACCCAATAGGGCGCCGGGATGATGACCTCGTCACCCGGGTCGAGCGTGGCCACGAAGGCATTGTAGAGGATCTGCTTGCCGCCGGTGCCGACGGTGATCTGGTTCGGCTGATACTCGAGGCCGTTTTCGCGCTTGAACTTGGCGACGATCGCCTTTTTGAGGGCGGGCGTGCCGTCGACTGCGGTATAGCGCGTGTCGCCGCCCTCGATCGCGGCAATGCCGGCCGCGCGGATGTTCGCGGGCGTGTCGAAGTCGGGCTCGCCAGCGGCAAGGCCGATCACGTTCCGGCCGGCAGCCTTGAGCTCCTGGGCCAGCGTGTTGATGGCGATGGTCGGCGAGGGCTTGATACGGGCGAGGCGCTTGGCGAGGAACGACATCTGGCTGGGTCCGGCTCTAGGGAATCCTGCCGGCACCCCGGTTCGACCGGACGTTCATCCAGCCGGCAGCCGGGGCGCGAGGCAACAAACCCTATGCCTCGGCCCGTCGCCGCGCAACATCCGGTGTCCTGCGCCCGGCTCATGGAACGATCCGCCGGGTGCAAGGCTCGGCCCGGTCAGCCGGGCTCGTCGGAATTAAGCAGCCCTTCTCAGGCCGCCTGGGCGCGCTCGCCCTCGAGTGTCACCGCGATCGCGTGGATCACGCTCGCGATACGCACGACGTTCTGGATCGCCTCGCGCGTCGCACCCTTCTTCACGATCTCATGCTCGTGCGCGTCGATGCACATGCCGCAGCCGTTGATGGCCGAGACGGCGAGCGACCAGAGCTCGAAATCGACCGCGTCCACGCCCGGATTGGCGATGACGTTCATGCGCAGCTTGGCCGGCATGGTCTTGTAGTCTGCGGCCGAGGCCAGGTGGACGAAGCGGTAGTAAATGTTGTTCATGCCCATGATCGCGGCGGCCGCCTTGGCAGCGTTGAGCGCTTCGGGCGAGAGCTTGGCAGTGGCCTCGGCCAGGATCGCGTCGCGCACGACATCGTTGCGGGCAGCGATCGCGGAGGCGACGGCAGTGCCCCAGATCTGCTGCTCGGTGAGGCCGGGCGACGTCAGCACGGAGCCGATGTTGAGCTTCAGGTCCTTGGCATAGTCCGGCAGCGCCGCCTTCAACGAGTCGATCGACATCGGGAAACTTTCTTCGGGAGTTGGGGGAATGCCCCCGGCCCAAGGACGGGCCGGGGGCCAGCCTGATCAGGCCGCCTTCAGCGTCTCGCCGCCGACCGTGCGGTTGCACGGGCAGAGCTCGTCGGTCTGCAGCGCGTCGAGCACGCGCAGCACTTCCTGCGGGTTGCGGCCGACCGACAGGTCGTTGACCGAGACCCAGCGGATGATGCCTTCCGGATCGACGATGAAGGTGGCGCGGAGCGCCACGCCGGCGTTCTTGTCGAGGATGCCGAGCGAAGCGGCCAGCTCGCGCTTGATGTCGGACAGCCAGGGGAACGGGCTCTTGCCCAGGTCCTCGCGGCTCTCGCGCCACGCCAGATGCACGAAGTCGCTGTCGGTGGACGCACCTAGCAGCTGCGCGTCACGGTCGGCGAACTCGCCGTTGATGTCGCCGAAGCCGATGATCTCGGTCGGGCAGACGAAGGTGAAGTCCTTCGGCCAGTAGAACACGACCAGCCACTTGCCGGCGTAGGAGGCGTTCGTCACGTCCTGGAACGCGGTCTTGGGGTCGGCATTGCCGACGGCGGTGAGAGCGAATTCGGGAAAACGATCGCCAACGGTCAACATCTGGGGCATCCTCATCGCAACGGATAAATTTTAGAACGCTTCTAATAAGCGAACGCGACGGAGATAGCCGTCCGGGCTCGCCGGGTCAAGTGCAGTGCAGCAAAAATCAACGCTGGCATGCTGCGGCACGGAATGGGAAGCTGCGTCCCCTTCTCCCTCTGGCAGGAACCCGGGCCATGTCGCTGTGGTCGCTGCTGAGCTTCACCATCGCCGTCGCGATCGCCGCCGCCATGCCCGGACCGACGGTCGTGGCCCTGGTCGCCCGCGTGCTGGCGCGCGGGCGGACCGGCACCGGGCCGCTGCTCGTCGGCCTGGTGCTGGCCGATTTGCTCTGGCTCGCCGCCTCGGTGTTCGGCGCCGTGGCGCTCGCGACCGAGGCGCATCAGGTGATGGTCGTGCTGAAGTACCTGGGTGCCGCCTATCTCGCTTATCTCGCGGTCAAGATGTGGACCGCACCGGCGGCGGCGGTTACCGAGGCCGAGTTGCCCGAAACCAAGCTTCAGGCATCGCGCCCGCTCGCCGGCTGGCGCGGCACCTTCGGCGGGCTGGCGATGGGTCTCTCCAATCCGAAGACCATGCTGTTCTATATGGCGCTGGTGCCGAATCTGATCGACCTGACGCGGCTCGGGCCGCTGGGCTTCGCAGCGCTCAGCACGGTCGACACCATCGTGCTGGCCCTGGTGCTCACGAGCTATGTGACGCTCGCCGGCCGCGCGCGAGGCCTGTTCCGCTCGCCGCGCGCCATGCGATTCGTCAATCGCGGCAGCGGCGTCGTCATCGCCAGCACCGCCGTGGTCGTGGCGACGCGGCAGGCTTAGCCGAGCGTCATATCCCGGTCAGCACCAGCACGAGGCCGACGCTCACGATCGACAGGACGGACGCCGCGATCATCGTGCTCGCGGCGCGGCCGACCGCGCAGTCATATTGGTGCGCCAGCAGATAGACATTGATGCCCGGCGGTAGCGCCGCGGTGACCGTCGCTACCGCGACCGCCTCGGGGGCCAAGCCGAAGCCGGCCGCCAGCAGCCAGACCAGAAGCGGGTGCAGCACGAGCTTGAGGGCGGCCCCGCCCATCACCTCGCCCAGATGGCCGTCGATGCGGAAATGCGCCTGGGTGGCGCCCATCGCGATGAGCGCGGTCGGCGAGGCCGCGGCCGACAGCATTTCCAGCACATGGTCGACCGGACCCGGAACGGGCCAACCGGCGAGGCTCCAGGCGAGTCCCGCCAACAGGCCGAGGATGATCGGGTTATAGAGCGCGGCGGAAACGGCGGAGCGCAGCAGCGCCGGCAGGCCTTGCACCTCGCCGCGGCCGACCGCGACGATGACGGTCGCGACCGGGATCAGGATCAGCGAATGGAACGCGATGATCTTGGTCAACAGCACGAGCCCGCTCGTGCCGAATGCGGTCTGGATCAGCGGGATGCCGAGCAGCGACGAATTGGAATACATGGCGCCCATGCCGAACACACCCAGTTCGTCGAGCCGCATGCGGAAGCCGAGCCGCCCGATCGCGAGTGCCAGCACCAGCACGGCGAAGCAGCCGGCGAAATAGACGGCGGAGATGCCGAGCGCCGGGTCGCGGGCAATGTCCTGGTGCGCCAGCGCCCTGAACAGCAGCGCCGGGATCTCGATATAGGTGACGAGATTGACGAGCGCCTTCACGGCACCTGCCGGCACGATGGTCCGTCCGGCGCCATAGCCGATCGCGGTCAAGGCGAAGACCGGGAAAATCACGGAAAAGAGCAGGGCCAAGTGCCGCTCCCGATGAACGAAGCTGGGGTGAAACGAGAAGGAGGTGGCCCGGAACTCCTCCCTGGCCCCTCCCCCGATCGGCTCAGTAGCCCTGGGCGTAATCCACGATGTTGAGCAGCGGCTCGCCCGCGCGGAAGCGTCGGACGTTGCCGGCGAAGCTGTCGACGATCGTCTCGAGGCTCGCGGTGCTGGAGCAGTGCGGCGTCACATAGAGGCCCGACGTGTCCCAGAACGGATGGTCCTGCGGCACCGGCTCCTTCTGGAACGCATCGATCGTCGCCGCGCGCAATTGTCCGTCGTTGAGCGCCGCGATGATGTCCGCCTCGACCATGTGGCCGCCGCGCCCGGCCGAGATCAGCACGCCGCCCTTGGGCATGCGGTCGAACGTGCCGCTCGACAGGATGCCGCGGGTCTCAGGCGTGAGCGGCAGCAGGTTGATCAGGATCTCCGTCTTGGTGAGGAACGATCCGAACCCCGCCTCGCCCGCGAAGCACTCGACACCGTCAATCTCGTGCGGCGTGCGCGCCCAGCCGCGCACGTCGTATCCCAGGGAGGCGAGCCGCTTGGCGGTGAGCGCCCCCATCTGGCCCAGCCCCATGACGCCGATCGTCACCTCCGACGCCGGGCGCATGACCTTGAACGCCCATTCACGCCGCTTCTGCGCGTCGAGGTAATGGGCGATGTCGCGATGGTGGAACATCACCCAGCTCAGAACGTAGTCGGCCATCCGGGCGGCGAAGCTCTCGTCGACCACGCGCACGAGCGGCAGGTGCCGCGGGAATTCCGGGTCGAGCAGATAATGATCAACGCCGGCGCCGGTCGCCGAGATCAGCTTCAGATTCTTATAGGGCGCAAGGAACCCTGGGGACATGCGGAAGATCATGCAGATCTCGATGTCGTCCGGGTTGCCGGCCTCGGGCCATTCCCGGATGTCCTCGTCCGGCAGCCCCTCCCGGATCGCGCCGATCAGCTTCTTGCCGTAGGCCTGGTGCAGCAGACAAAGTATAGCCACTGGTCTCATCCTCTCGTTTGGTCGACGAGGGCTGCCGGGCAGCCCTCGCCTGTCCCGTTCATTCGGCGGCGATGCCGATTCCTTCCGTCGGCACATCCACCGCGCAGCCGAGTCGTCCTGCGACCCGGGCGCCGTCCGTCAGCACCGCAACGCCATGGCGATGCAATTCCTCGGCCGCCACCTCGCACAGCTCGACATTGCTGGTCGGCCGGATCGCGCCGTCCTCGCTGAGGAGGTAGGGCGAGTCCTCCATGCCGACGCGCAGCACGTCGACCTCGCTGTCCTCCTGAGCCGCATAGGCCGCGAGCCGCTGCAAGGCCGTCACCCGACGCCCGCGGTCGCGGCCGACGTCGAGCGGACCCACCGCCTTCGCCGCGTGCTGCGGCAGCACCGCGGCACCGACCGAGATCGTGACCTGCCGCCGCCTTTCGCCGGTTTCTAGGTCGCGCTCGAGCCCCTTGGCCGCCGCGACGACCGCGCGGAACTCCGCATAGCTGGTCGGGAACGGCAGCTTCGGCGAGAAGCCGAACAGCAGGGTGATGTTGAGTTGCCCACGATCCGCGAGCCGGACCGCCTCATGCTCGATCGCGAATCGAGTCATCGCCAGGCTGCGCTCGAACTGGACCCACTCGACCTCGTCGAACAGCCCGCGTCGGCGCCGCGCCTCGACCGCAGCCGCATAGGTCTCGAGTTGGATCGCCGGCGACGACCGGCCGTAATTGCCGCCATTGGCTGTCGAGTTGGTCTCGAGCTTGACGTCCTCGGCCCGCGTCGAGGGCACGTAGCCCGCGATATCGGCGAGGAAGGCCGGGCTCTGCGCATATTCGGCCGTCACCAGCCGGCCGGCATCCTCGAAATCGCGCAGGATCTGCAACTCGATCGCCGCCTGCATCGTGATGAAATGCGCGCCGCCAGCGTCGATCGGCAGGTCGGCGTGGCTGACGCGCTCCCACTCGCCGAATCGGCTGATGTTCTCGATGACCTCCGGCCCGTTGCGGCTGGCGCCGTAGCTCAGCACCAGGTCCGGGTGGCGCGACAGGGCATCGCTGCCGATGTCGCGATAGACGGAATTGTCCGTCGTCTGCTCCCGGGTCATGAAATTGCGCGCATGATAGTGGTAATAGCGACAGCCGATCCCGTGAATCCGCCGGAGTTCCGCGCGGATCTCCTCGATTCCGACGGCAATGCGCTCTCCATTGCAGATCTCGTCGAGGATCTTGTCACCGGTATTCCGGTGATTCATCGGCGTATACTTGGCACCTGTAGAACAGCAACCGAGAATCAATGATCTGGACATATGAATACCTCTATTCGGGGATTCATCTGGATCGCTCCAGCAGAATGCAGGCGGCCGGCTCCGGAGGCGCTCCACCCCAGATCTTTTATTGGAAACAGTACCGGACGGCCCTGCCCCAAATAGATTTTGGTCAGGCTTCGCTACGAGCAGGCAGGCTGAAACATTCCCGTGAAAGGTTCTATGGATGCCCAGAAAAAAATAGCCACATACTCTTACGCATGTGGCTATTGCTCTTATTCTGCAATTCTAGGTTGGGGCATAAAATTTGCGTTTTCAACAAGAATCTTTGTGAGTCACGAAAAAATTAACAAACCATTTTCACCGCATGAGATTCTAATTTTAACGATATCTCGAACGCGGCATCCCCTCTCGATCAGAAACAAAACTGAAAATTGCAGTGATGACCAGCGCGGCTCGGCAAGCGGCCGGGGAAGGTGCCGCACACCTTGCCCCGGGCCTGTGCGGCCGGCGCGCCTCAGGCGGCCTTGACGCCGGCAATGAAGCCGCCGACCTCGCCGCTCAGCGTCTCCGCCTGCTTTGACAGATCGCCCGACGCCCCCAGGATCTGGCTGGCCGCCGCCCCGGTCGTCGCCGACGCCTGATGAACGCCGGCAATGTTGCGCGCGACGTCCTCCGTGCCCTTCGCCGCTTCCGAGACGCTGCGCGCGATCTCGCCGGTCGTGGCATCCTGCTCCTCGATCGCGGTCGCGATGGCGAGCGCGATATCGGACATCTCGGCGATCGTGTGGCTGATATGCTCGATCGCGCCCACGGTCTTCTGGGTCAGCCCCTGGACCTCGCCGATCTGCTTCTCGATGTCTTCGGTCGCGCGCGCGGTCTGGTTCGCAAGGTTCTTGACCTCGGATGCCACCACTGCGAAGCCCTTGCCCGCCTCGCCGGCACGCGCCGCCTCGATCGTCGCGTTCAGGGCCAGGAGATTGGTCTGGCCGGCGATGGTCGAGATCAGCTGAACCACCTCGCCGATCTTGTGGGCGCTCTCGGACAGCGCCTGCACGGTGTGGCCGGTCGCCTCGGAAGCAGCAATCGCCTGCTTGGCGATGTCGCGCGATGTGGTCACCTGCCGGCCGATCTCCTTGATCGAACCGGCCAGCTGCTCGGTCGCCGACGCAACGGTCTGCACGTTGGCCGAGGCCTGCTCCGCTGCCACGGCAACGGCGCTCGACTGCTGGTTCGTCTGGTCGGCCGCCGCCGCCACGGAATTGGCCGTCGCCTGCATCTCGGTCGCGGCCGCAGCCAGCGAGCGGACGAGCTCGGCGGTCTTGCCTTCGAAATCGCGCACCAGCGCCTCGAGCGCCTCGGTACGCCGTTCCTTGGCCGCCTGCTCGGCGGCCTGGGCCGCCGCCAGCGCATCGCCCTCGACCATCTTGTCCTTGAACACCTGAACCGCAGCCGCCATGGCGCCGATCTCGTCGCCGCGGCCGCGCGCCGGCACCGCCACCTCGAGGTCATGGTCGGCGAGCCGCCGCATGGCGCCGGTCAATTCCCGGACCGGCCCCGCAATGCTGCTGACCAAGGTCCAGCCGGCCCAGACCGCGATCACAAGGGCGACGCCGACCATCGCGAGGATCACGATCCGGCCGCTCGTGTACCGGCTGCTTGCGGCCTCGGCATCCTGGTGCATGCCCACGATGTTGAGGTGAATGTCCTTGGAGAGGGCATCGGCGAGCGCGGTTGCCGTCGTCCTGAGCTCATCCGCCACGGTCGTGGCCTCGGCGACCTTGCCTGCGCGCAGCAGCGCCATGGCCGTGCCGACGCCTTCGACGTAATGGTCGGCGTTGCTCTTGAACGTGTCGTAGAGCGCCCGTTCCTCGGCGCTGGTAATGGTCCGCTCGTAGCGGCGCTCGGCGTCGTCGAGCTTCGCCTTGAGCGCGGGGAAGGACTGGTCGAACACGGCCAGCTGCTTCGGATCGTCCTTGAAGATCAGCGACTTGGCCCAGGTCAGCCGGTACTGGTAGATCTGTTCCTTCATCGCGTCCAGCTGCTCGAGCGACGCCTGGTAGTTCTCGACCATGTCAGTCGCGATCGCATTGAACGCACTGAAGTTCTGGATCGCCGAGACGCCCGACGCGGCGAACAGGAAGATCAATACGGAAAAGGCGGCCACGAGCTTCGCTCGAATGGACAGGTCGCGCCAGACGCTCATCATTCTCTCAATTCCCCAAGATTCGACAGTATCGACCATTCCCGACCCGTGGGCGGTGCACGAACCGAGCCAATTCGCGCCGTTAGGCTCACGCAAACAAAAAGGGGCGCGACCGCCGGCCGCCCCCTCCCCTGTAACAGCGCCCGCTTTCATGCCGGCGCCCGCTTGTCGCGTGTTATCATCGAAAGATTAAATAGGCGTGAACTTGCTGATTTGAATAGCTCGCACGCCAGTCTTTGCAGATTTTTCTATAAAATTGCAAACTTCGCACAATGAGGTCAAGCGTCTCTGAACGCTCTCCGTGAGAAGATGACTCAAACTCTCTACAAGTACTCTTGCAGGTCGCGATCAGTCCCTTTACGGGCACAGGAAGTCTCATAAAAGCCAATCAGATACTTTTTTGTCTGAGCTTTATGGAGAAATCCAAGTAAACTGACGGATGCGCCAATCACCCGAAAATCTACCTTGTGCTGGCGGGAGCTGTCCGCAGCCCAGGCATCCGGCCCCTGGCGTCGCAGGACCCGTCGCATTATGTTCCCGCCATGCCGCCCGTGCCGACTGCCCAGAAACCGCTCGCCGACATTCCCGCCGACTTCCGCCTCGTCTCGGAATTCGTACCGGCGGGTGACCAGCCAACGGCGATCGCGGAACTGACCCAAGGGCTGATCCAGGGTGAGCGCGACCAGGTGCTGCTCGGCGTCACCGGCTCCGGCAAGACCTTCACCATCGCCCACACGATCCAGACGCTGCAGCGCCCGGCGCTGGTGCTGGCGCCGAATAAGACGCTGGCGGCCCAGCTCTACGGCGAGATGAAGAGCTTCTTTCCAGAGAACGCGGTCGAGTATTTCGTCTCTTACTACGATTACTACCAGCCGGAAGCCTACGTCCCGCGCAGCGACACCTATATCGAGAAGGAAAGCTCGATCAACGAGCAGATCGACCGGATGCGGCATAGCGCCACACGGGCGCTACTCGAACGGCGCGACGTCATCATCGTGGCGAGCGTGTCCTGCATCTACGGCATCGGCTCGGTCGAGACCTATTCGCGCATGGTCGTCGACCTCAAGGCCGGCCAGCGGGTCGACCGCACCTTCCTGCTGGCGCAGCTGGTCGAGCTGCAGTTCAAGCGCAACGACTTGGGCTTCCAGCGCGGTGCCTTCCGGGCGCGCGGCGACACGATCGAGATCTTCCCGGCCCATTACGAGGATCGCGCCTGGCGCCTGTCGCTGTTCGGCGACGAGCTCGAATCGATCCACGAAATCGACCCGCTGACCGGCGAGAAGGTGCAGGCGCTGAAGGAGATCCGCGTCTACGCCAACAGCCATTATGTGACACCGCGTCCGACGCTCATTCAGTCGATCGAGCAGATCAAGGTCGAGCTCAAGGAGCGGCTGGAAGAGCTCTACGCCCAAAACAAGCTCTTGGAAGCGCAACGGCTCGAGCAGCGCATCACGTTCGACATCGAGATGATGGCGGCGACCGGCTCCTGCGCCGGCATCGAGAACTATTCCCGCTTCCTCTCCGGCCGCAAGAAGGGCGAGCCGCCGCCGACCCTGTTCGAATACCTGCCCGACGATGCGCTCATCGTGGTCGACGAGAGCCATGTGACCGTGCCGCAGATCGGCGGCATGTACCGCGGCGACTACATGCGCAAGTCGACCCTGTCGGAATACGGCTTCCGCCTGCCGTCCTGCATGGACAACCGGCCGCTCAAGTTCGAGGAATGGGACGCGATGCGCGGCCAGTCGATCTTCGTGTCGGCGACGCCGGGCCCGTGGGAGATGGAGCGTACCGGCGGCGTGTTCACCGAGCAGGTCGTGCGTCCGACCGGCCTCATCGACCCGGTGACGATCATCCGGCCGACGGAGACTCAGGTCGACGATCTCCTGGCCGAGTGCAAGACCTGTGCTGCCAAGGGCCAGCGCGTGCTGGTGACGACGCTCACCAAGAAGATGGCCGAGGCGCTGACCGAATATATGCACGAGGCCGGCATCCGCGTGCGCTACATCCATTCCGACGTCGAGACGCTGGAGCGGATCGAGATCATCCGTGACTTGCGCTTGGGCGCGTTCGACGTGCTGGTCGGCATCAACCTGCTGCGCGAAGGCCTTGATATTCCGGAATGCGCGCTGGTCGCGATCCTGGATGCCGACAAAGAGGGTTACCTGCGTTCGCGCACCTCGCTCATCCAGACCATCGGCCGCGCCGCGCGTAATGTCGAAGGCCGGGCAATCCTTTACGCCGATCGCATCACCGACAGCATGAAGGCGGCGCTCGATGAATGCGGCCGCCGGCGCGAGAAGCAGCAGGCCTACAACGCCGCCCACGGCATCACGCCCGAGAGCGTGAAGAAGCAGATCGGCGACATTCTTAACTCGGTCTACGAGCGCGACGGCGTTACCGTCGATCTTGGCGAGTCCGCCGCGAGCCACTATGCCGGCTCGAATCTCAAGGCGGTGATCGCCGACCTCGAGAAGCAGATGCGCGCCGCCGCGGCCGACCTCGAGTTCGAGGAGGCGGCACGGCTGCGCGACGAGATCAAGCGGCTGGAGCAGATGGACCTGGGCCTGCCGGCCTCGGCCGTGCCGGGCCTGGCCGAGACTGCGGCCCGCTATGCGGCACCGCACCCGGCCGGCCGTTCGACCGGCGGCAAGTCCGGCAGCCGGCCACGCGAGGCGGCTCGCTCCCGAGCGCGCAGTCGTCGGCGCCAAGGACCCTGACGGAACTCATGCCCCTCTCCGAACATCTCCCCCGCACCGCTCTCGTGACCGGTGCCGGCCAGCGCATCGGCCGGACGATCGCGCTCGATCTTGCCGGCCGCGGCTTCGCCGTCGCCGTCCACTACAACCGCTCGGCCGAGGCGGCGGCGGCCGTCGTGGCCGAGATCCGCGCGCAGGGCGGCAAGGCGGTGGCGCTCGAGGCCGACCTCGCCCGCGAGGCGTCAGTCGAATTGCTGGTGCCGGCCGCAGTGGGCGCGCTCGGCCCCCTGGGTGTGCTGGTCAACAACGCCTCCACGTTCGAATATGATTCGGTCGCGACAGCGACGCGCGCCGGCTGGGACCGGCACATGGAGGCGAACCTCAGGGCGCCCTTCGTGCTGATGCAGGCATTCGCCAGCCAATTGCCTGAGGAGGCCGAGGGCGCTGTCATCAACCTGATCGATCAGCGCGTTTGGAATCTGACGCCGCATTTCGTGACCTATACTGTAAGCAAGGCAGGCCTCTGGACGCTGACCCAGACCATGGCGCTGGCGCTCGCGCCGCGCATCCGGGTGAACGGCATCGGGCCCGGCCCGACCCTGCCCTCGACCCACCAGACCGCAGCGCAGTTCGCCCAGCAGTGCGCCGACATGCCGCTCGGCCACGGCACCTCGCCCGAGGAAATTGCCGAGGCCGTCTGGTTCCTGTTGCAGGCCCGGGCCATGACCGGACAGATGCTGGCGCTCGACGGCGGCCAGCATCTGGGCTGGGCCCAGCCGAAGCAGTCCATTTCCGTCGTCGACTAGGAAGAGACGATGTCCGAGACGATCCGTAAGCCGACCCAGACCCTGCGCCCCGCGGTGGCGATCGAGCCCGGCCCGCTTGCCAGCATGCTGCGCCGCGTCTTCGTGCGCGATCTGGTGATGATGTGCTCGATCGGCGTGCACGCCCATGAGCATGAGAACAAGCAACGCGTGCGCCTTAATCTCGATTTGGACGCGCTCGAAACCGCAGAGCCGATCGATGACGATCTACGGAACGTTGTCTGCTACGACGAGATCATCTCCGCCGTCCGGCGCGTCGTCGATGCCGGTCATGTCCGCCTGATCGAGACGCTCGCCGAGCGGATCGCGGGCCTGTGCCTCGCCGATCCGCGCATTCGCACTGCACGCGTGCAGATCGAAAAGCTAGACGTCTACGACGATGTCGCGAGCGTCGGGGTCGCCATCGTCAGGCATAATTCCTGACGCGAATCCGACTTGACTCCCGCATTGACAGGGTGTCGCAGGGCCTTTTTCAAGGGGTTCAGTTGTTCACAGCCGAACTCGCTGCGGCGCAAAACAGCCAGAGCCGCCACCAAGCCCCTCGTTCTGGACCGGTCATTTCCATTGACAAGAAAAAAATGTAGCAAATTCAATATGTTGTGACTTTTGCCTATTTTTTGATCATGGGCTAGAATCTCCAGGGTTGGTGCGGAGTCCGCCTCTATTTCCGACCCTTGCCCACAAACTTATCCACAGATTCCGTGGATACATGTCCGCGGCGTGACGAAATTCTGAAGCCCCTCTGACGCGGGGAAAAACGGGAGCCGACGATGGCCGAAAGGCCGGTACCACCGCCTGAGGACAATGCACCGGACAGCCGGAAGTTCGAGCTCGAAGCTGAGCTGCCGGCGGAGGGTGCCATCGCATCCGGCGTCGCCGTCATTCGCGAGACCGTCCGCACGCTGCCCGGCAGCCCCGGCGTCTATCGCATGCTGAACGCTGCCGGCGACGTGCTCTATGTCGGCAAGGCCCGCAACCTGAAGAACCGGGTCACGAACTACACCCAACTCGCCAGCCTCTCGAACCGCATTCGCCGCATGGTTGCGGAGACCGCCCGGATGGAGGTGGTCACGACCCATACCGAGGTCGAGGCGCTGCTGCTCGAGATCAACCTGATCAAGACCCTGATGCCGCGCTACAACGTGCTGCTCAGGGACGACAAATCCTTCCCCTACATCCACCTGCGCTCGACCCACCCGGTGCCGCAATTGACCAAGCATCGCGGTGCGCGCAACGAGGGCGGTGAATATTTCGGCCCCTTCGCATCGGCGGGGGCGGTCGGCCGCACGATTACGGCGCTCCATCGCGCGTTCCTGCTGCGCTCCTGCTCCGACAACATCTATCAGAGCCGTACGCGCCCGTGCCTGCAGTATCAGATCAAGCGTTGCTCGGCGCCCTGCGTCGGCCGGATCAGTGATGAGGATTACCTGGCGCTCGTCGACCAGGCGCGCGCGGTCTTGACCGGCCACAGCCGCGAGATCAACGCCCGCCTGGTCGAGGAGATGACCGCGGCGGCCGATCAGCTCGATTACGAGACCGCGGCGGTTATCCGCAACCGCATCCGGGCGCTCGCCCATATCCAGGCGCACCAGGACATCAATGTCGAGGGTCTGGTCGACGCCGACGTGATCGCCGCACACCAGGAAGGCGGGCACACCTCCGTCCAGGTGTTCTTCTTCCGCGCCGGCCAGAACTGGGGTAACCGCGCTTATTTCCCGAGCCACGATCGGGCGCTTGGCAGTGACGAGGTGCTGGCCGCCTTCATCGGTCAGTTCTACGACAACAAGCCGCCGCCGCCGCTCCTGCTGCTGAGCGAAGAACCGGCCGAGGCCGAGCTCCTGGCCGAGGCGCTGTCGACCGCGGCCGGCCGCAAGGTCACGCTGCTCACGCCCCAGCGCGGCGACAAGCGGAAGCTGGTCGAGCATGCGATGGCGAACGCCCGCGAGGCGCTCGGCCGGCGCCTGGCCGAAAGCTCGACCCAGCAGAAGCTCCTGACCGGCGTCGCGACCGCCCTCGGCCTCGATGCGCCGCCTGCCCGCATCGAAGTCTACGACAACAGCCATATCCAGGGCACGAATGCGATCGGCGCCATGATCGTCGCCGGGCCCGAGGGCTTCATGAAATCGGCCTATCGCAAGTTCAACATCCGCGGCGAGGGGGCTGCCCCTGGCACCGAGTTCCGCCCGGGCGACGACTACGCCATGATGCGCGAGGTGTTCACCCGTCGCTTCCAGCGCGCCCAGAAGGAAGATCCGGAGCGCCGCCTCGGCCAATGGCCCGACCTGGTGCTGATCGACGGCGGCCAGGGCCAGCTCTCGGTCGTCGAGGAAGTGTTCATGGAGCTCGGCATCGACGACGTGCCGCTCGTCGCGATCGCCAAGGGGCCGGACCGCGACGCCGGGCGCGAGCGCTTCTTCATCCCCGGCCAAGCGCCCTTCTCGCTCGAGCCCAAGGACCCGGTGCTCTATTTCCTGCAGCGCCTGCGCGACGAGGCGCATCGCTTCGCCATCGGCACCCACCGCGCGCGCCGAACCAAGGCGATCGCCCGCTCGCCGCTCGACGAGGTGCCCGGCATCGGCGCTGCGCGCAAGAAGGCGCTGCTGCATCATTTCGGCTCGGCCAAGGCCGTGTCGAATGCCGGCCTGCTCGATCTCGAGGCGGTCGACGGCATCTCGAAGACGGTCGCGAAAAAAATCTACGACCATTTCCACGCGGACGATTAGGATGCGCGCCCGTGGCGCCCGACAAGTCTATGATGGCGTGGATAAGCTGGTGCGTTGGCCTGAAGTAGGCTCCGGACGGTTTCGATGATTTTCACGCTGCCCAACGTTCTGACCCTCTCGCGGATCGCGGTCATTCCGCTGCTGGTGACCGCCTTCTACCTGCCCCATCCCTGGGCCGAATGGACCGCCGTCGGGCTGTTCACGCTCGCGAGCGTCACCGACTATCTCGACGGTCACCTGGCTCGGCGTTGGAAGCAGATGTCGGCGTTCGGCCGCTTCCTCGACCCGATCGCCGACAAGCTGCTGGTCTCGATCACGCTCATGATGCTGGTCGCCTTCGAGCGCTTGGGCATGCCGGCGCTGGTGCCGGCGCTCATCATCCTGGCGCGCGAGATCCTGGTCTCGGGCCTGCGCGAGTTCCTGGCGGGCTTGAGCGTGAGCGTGCCGGTCAGCCGGCTCGCCAAATGGAAGACGGGCATCCAGATGGTCGCGATCGGCGTGCTGCTGGTCGGCGACGCGGGGCCGGCGGCCTTGGAGTTGCCGACGATCGGCCGCGATCTCCTGTGGCTCGCCGCTATCCTGACGCTGGTCACCGGCTACGACTATCTGCGCCACGGCCTGAAGCATATGAGCGCCGAGGATGCGCCGAAGCCGCGGGCGACCACCAGTCAGTCACAGGCGAGCAAGCCGCCGGCCGGCAAATCGGTCGGCGAGCTCGGCTGAACCGCCATGCGGGCCTTCGCCCTCGCCGGCTGGAGCGGCAGCGGCAAGACGGTGCTCATGACCCGCCTGCTGCCGGAGCTGACCGGCCGCGGTATCACAGTCTCGACCGTCAAGCACGCGCACCATGATTTCGACGTCGACCAGCCGGGCAAGGATTCCTGGCGCCATCGCCAGGGCGGCGCCACGGAGGTGCTGGTCGCGTCCGACCGGCGCTGGGCGCTGATGCATGAGCTGCGCGGCCAGCCGGAACCCGGTCTGGTCGAGCTGGTGCAGCACATGTCGCCCGTCGACCTGTTGCTGGTCGAAGGCTTCAAGCGCCACCCGATGCCGAAGCTCGAGATCTGCCGGCCCAGCCTCGGCAAGGCGCCGCTCTGGGCAGAGGACGGCTCGATCCTGGCGGTGGCGCTCGACGAGCCGTTGCCGGAGGACTGGCGAAACCGGCTCCGCGTGCCGATCTTCGATCTGAATGCCGTGCCCACGATCGCCGATTTCATCCTGGCGAACGCGGCACCGCTCGCACTCAAGGATGGCGCGCCATGAAACTTCGCTATTTCGCCTGGCTTCGCACCCGGATCGGCCGGGGCGAGGAATTTCTCGATCCGCCGGCTGGAATCGCGACCGTCGAAGCGCTCGTCGCCTGGCTTGCGACGCGCGGGCCCGGCTATGCCGCGGCCCTTGCCGAACCGCGCCTCGTCCGGGTCGCGGTCAACCAGGATTACGTCGGGCCGGACCATCCGGTGCGCCCAGGCGACGAGGTCGCCCTGTTCCCGCCGGTGACGGGGGGCTGAGGCCATGATCCGCGTCGAAGAAGCGGCGTTCGACGTCGGGCGCGAACTGGCCGCCTTCGGTACCTGCGACGGCCTGGGCAACGACAAGATCGGCGCGGTCGCAAGCTTCGTGGGCTATGTCCGCGGTGCCGAGCCGGGCGCGCCGCCGCTCGTCGCGATGACGCTCGAGCATTATCCCGGCATGACCGAACGCCAGCTGGCGGCGATCGAGGCCGAGGCGCGCGGGCGCTGGCCGCTCGCCGACGTGCTGATGATCCATCGCTACGGCCGTCTCGTGCCGGGTGAGCCGATCGTGCTGGTCGCCGTCGCCTCGGCCCACCGACGGGCGGCGTTCGAGGCTTGCGAGTTCCTGATGGACTGGCTCAAGACCAAGGCGCCGTTCTGGAAGCTGGAAGAGACCGCAGCCGGCGCCGAATGGGTCGAGGCCAAGACGAGCGACGACGCGGCGGCCGAGCGCTGGCGCTGACCGCCAGCTCGGCCGCCCCAACATTACCCAACCGGTATGAGCGGTCCGTCCCTATCCGCGGTGCCCCATGCCGCCCATGGTCGCATGCCCCATTCCGCCATGGTGCATGAAATGCCCGTGCCCCCCATGGAAGCCATGATCGTGATGGTGGAACCGGTGGTCGAAGAATACGAAGCTGCCGCCGAAGAAGAACGGCGGGTCCCAGAACCACGGATCATAGTAGTCTGAGTAGTAGTAGCCGGGATAATAGCCGGGCGCGTAAGCCGGATAGACCGCGGTATATTGGCTCGGATTTTCCGGCGAGCCCTCAGCAACGCGCCACGAGCCATCAGACTGAAGGCAGGCGCGGCCGACGATCTTCTGCTCCTTGCCGTCGATCGTCGCCTGGCCGGCATATTCCCGGCAGTTCGGATCGTCAGCCGCCACCTTGCTCTGGAAATCCGTCACGTTCGCATCGAGCAGCGGCGGCACCGGCGGCGCTTCCACGCAAGCGGAACAAAGCAAAGTCAGAGCTGCGGAACAGACGAGAGCGCGCATGACCCACCTGTGGACAAGCGGACGGTGGCGTCGCGCTGGAATCGCTGCAGACCCGCCAACATCCTACGCAAAAACAGACTCTCCAGCCTCGGTGCCTATTCCCCGTGCCCGGCCGAGGCGCCTGCGCCCGGTTGACGCATCACGCGGCAGGGTGACAAGACGGCGGCCACTCGCTTTTGCCGGGTGAACAGGCGGCGTCGACGGTGTATCGTCGCACCGTCGCCGTGCCTACAATATATGGGAGCGGCCCCAGAGGAATGTTAGATGAGTGCAACGCCGCCCTATACCCGCCGCCTGAGTGACAAGATCCTGATGGCGTTCCATCAGGCCTGCGAGCAGCACGCAGTCGAGGTGGCCGGGCTGCTGATCCAGGCCCTCGAGCTGGCGCTGACCAAGGAAGGCGGCCCCGGCAAGGTCGACAATCGCAAGGATCTGGAGGCGGTTTTTCAGGCGTTCGACAAGCTGAAGAGCGTCCAGCAATAGTCCGCCAGCAATAGTCCGGCCCCCAATCGTTCGGCCCCCAATCGTTCGACTGGCCCCGTCAGGTGTCAGTTCGGCGGGGCCGGCAGCTTGATCAGATAGGTCGGCAGATGTTCGCGTGCCGCCAGCGCCTGGGCGGCGCCTTTGGCCGCCGTGGCCGAGCGGTAGGGCGGCGTCTGGACGAAGAACCAGCCGTTGGCAAAGCGCACCCGCGCAGGCTGGCCGTGGGCGGCCAGCGTATTCACCAGCAGATTGGCGTGATCCGACGATTGGAACGCCCCCAGCTGCACGACCCAGCGCACGCCGTGCGGCGACTCGATGGGCGCTGGCGCCGGTTTAGCGGCGGTCTTCGCGGCCATCTTCCGGGCCGGCTTGGGCTTCGGCGGAACCACCGCCGGCTGGACGCGCTCGCGCGGCTTGGTATCGTCGCCGGTCGCGATGGGCGGCGGCGGCCGTGTAGCCGCCTCCTGAACCACGGGCGGTGGCGCCGGTGCCGGCGCAGCGGCCGCCAGAGGGGCCGCTGGCGCGGCAGTCGTGGCCTCGGCAGACGCAGGCTCGTGTCGTGCGGGTTCGGGGGGTGCGGATTCTGCGAGCGTCGGGTCGCTGTCGGGCAGGCCGATCGATTCCGGCAGGATCGAGGCTGATGCCGGTGGCGGCGCCGGCGGGGCGGCCGACAGGCGGCCGATCAGCAGGCCGAGGCCGAGCCCGACGACAAGGATGCCGCAGCCCGCCAGAATCAGCGTGCGCCACTCCCCCGTCGAGAGCGTCCGGTCTTGCCCGAAACCCTGCATTTCCCCTCTTCGTCCCCGAACTCGCCACCGCCAATCAGGCGCCCCAGGCACCGGCAAGCCCCACCGATGACAGTTTAATGCCACAGTCCATCGGGGTCGAGCGGGGCCGGCCGTTTTGCAAGGCCGGCCATGCTCGAAGCGGGTCAGAGCCGGGTCTGGCGCCCGTCGGCGAACCATTTGATGCCGGCAGCAAGGCCCGAATCGTCCGATGCGCGGCAGACCACGGCCTTGGCGATCTCACCCAAGTCCTCGCCCAAGTCACCGACTCGGCCGAGCGGTCCCCGACCGGGCCGGCGGTTTTTTTCACGCCCGACTGCATCCGGGCCGATCGGCCGCGCGTAACAGCGGCGTCGAGGCAACGGCCTCGTCGGCTTTGGGAAACGAAACCATGAAGATCATCCCCCTCACCGCGCTCGCCCTCGTCGCCGCCACCGCTCTGGCCCTCCCGGCCGGTGCCGCGACCGAAGCAACCGTCATGGTCGGCGGCCAGCAGATGTTCCCGTCGAAGGACATCATCGACAATGCCGTGAACTCGGCCGACCACACGACGCTGGTTGCCGCGGTCCAGGCCGCCGGCCTGGTCGACGCGCTTAAAGGCAAGGGCCCGTTCACCGTGTTCGCGCCGACCAACGAGGCGTTCGCAGCCCTTCCGGCCGGCACGGTCGACACGCTGCTGAAGCCCGAGAACAAGGCCACGCTCACCAAGGTGCTGACCTATCACGTCGTCGCCGGCGACTATACGGGCGCCAAGCTGCGCTCCCTCATTCAGAAGAACCACGGCAGCACCACCCTGAAGACGCTGGCCGGCGGCGAGCTCACCATCATGATGAACGGCCCGGACAACATCGCCGTGCGCGACGAGAAGGGTGGGATCGCCGACGTCACGATCTCGGACGTCCATCAGTCGAACGGCGTGATCCAGGTCATCGACAAGGTGCTGATGCCCGGCGCCTGAGGCAGCCACGCCAGGAAAGGCGGGCCGCGATGCACGGGCGGCCCGCCACCCGGCCCTATCCATTTACCGCATGATGCTGGACTTCGCGTCGGCCCGCGCGATCATGGATCGACCGCCTGCCCGTGACCGCTCCCCATGCTGCCGCGAGGATGTTTTGCCTGACCCGATGGCGTCCCCGCCCCTGGACTTGCTGCTCGCCCGCTGCGCCGATGGCGACAAGGCGGCGTTCCGGCGGCTCTATGACCTTTCCGCTCCTCAGCTCTATGCCGTGGCGCTGCGCCTTACGCGGCAGCAGAGCCTCGCGGCCGACGCGGTGCACGACGCCTTGCTGCAGGTCTGGCAACGGGCTGGCCGCTTCGATCCGGCGCGCGGCAGCGCCGAGACCTGGCTCATCAGCCTCGTGCGCTATCGCGCGCTCGACCTCATCCGCCGGCGTGGCCGGGAAATCACGGGAGAGGAGTTGCCTGAGCGCATCGACGAGGCGCCGGACCCGCTGGACCAGCTGACCGAACGGCGCGAGGGCGTGGCGCTGCGTCGTTGTCTCGACCGGCTCGAGATCGACAAGCGGCGATTGGTCACCATGGCATTTCTGGACGGGCTGACCCACGCTGAACTGGCCGAGCGGCTCAAGACTCCGCTCGGCACCGTCAAATCCTGGATCCGCCGTGGGCTCCAGGATCTGCGCAGGTGTCTCGAAGCATGAGCGACGAGCCGGACGATATGGACACGCGCGCGGCCGAATATGTGCTGGGCCTGCTGTCGCCTGACGAGACCGCGGCGGTCCAGCGCGCGCTCGAGCTGAGCCCGGCGCTGGCCGAGGCCGTGGCGCGCTGGGAGGCGCTGCTCACGCCGCTCGCCGCCGCCCTGCCGCCGGAGCCGCCGCCGGCCGCCCTCTGGGATCGTATCGCCGCCGGTCTCGACGCGAACGCCCCGCCCGGCACCGAGATCGTGCCACTGCGGCCGCGGCGCCTGCTCCAATCGACCGGCTTCTGGCGGGCGACCACCGCCCTTGCCGCAGCGCTGGCCGCGAGCCTCGCCATCGTCGTGATCCGCACGCCGGCGCCGACCGTGCATTACGTGGCGGCGATCGCACCGACCCAGGGGCCGGCCGCGACCTGGCTCGCCGAGACGCGGGCCGACGGCGCGCTCGTCGTGACCGCGGTTGGGCGCGCCGACCGCTCGTCGGGCAAGGACCTCGAGCTCTGGGCGCTCGCCAAGGGGGCGCAGAAGCCGGTTTCGCTCGGCGTGCTGCCAGCGTCCGGCGCCTATGTGGTCGCCGCGGCCGACCTGCCGCGCGACCAGCTGCAGCTGATGGTCAGCCTGGAGCCGGCCGGCGGCTCGCCGACCGGCCAGCCGACCGGCCCGGTGCTCTATGCCGGCGCGCTGACCAGGACCGAATGACGGCCGTTACCGCGACCGCCAGCGCGCCCACGCCGGCGTGCCGGCGAATTGCTCGGCCAGGAAATCGACGAACACGCGCGCCTTGGGCGGGATCAGCCGCCGGGTCGGCTGGATCGCATAGATGGCGCTCGGCGCCGGTGCCCAGTCGTCGAGCACCGGCACGAGCGCACCGCGTGCGAGCGCCTCATGAGCCAGGAACTCGGGCGTGAGCACGATGCCATGCCCGGCAAGCGCCGCCAGATAGATTGTCTCGCCGCTGTCGGCGCGGAGACGGCCTGCGACCGGGACGGCCGCCGTCGTCCCGTCGGCATGGGTGAGATGCCAGACGTCGACCGCACTGTGCGGCGTGTAGTGCAGGCACTCGTGCCGCTCCAGGTCAGCCGGCGCGGCCGGCGTGCCATGCCGGGCGAGATAGGCGGGCGCCGCGCACAACAGGCGCCGGTTGGGCGCCAGCCGCCGCGCGATCAGGCCTGAATCTGCGAGATCGGCGATGCGGACCGCCACGTCGATCTGGTGATGCACCAGGTCGACCATGGCATCGCTCAAGCCCACATCGAGCTTCAAGTCCGGATAGCGCTCGAGGAAGGCCGGCAGCAGCGGCGCCACGTGCAGCCGGCCGAACGCGACCGGCAGGCTGACGCGGAGCAGGCCGCGCGGCCGGGCGTCGTTCAGCATGGCGACGGTGAGATCAGCCTCCTCAAGTGCCGCCAGCACGCTCTCGCATCGTTCCAGATAGGCAATGCCGGCCTCGGTCAGTGCCACACGCCGCGTCGTGCGCGTGAGCAGCCGCGCGCCCACCTGCTCCTCCAGCCGCCGGATGCGCCGGCTGACCGTGGCGCCGTTGACGCCGAGCGCGCGCGCCGCCGCCGCGAAGTTCAGGCGACGCGCCACGGCGACGAAGGCAGCCACGCTGCCGAACCGGTCCTCATCCATGATTGGTTCGATCAATGCAATAGTCTGCTGATCTGATCGCCATTCTGCTGCGCCAAGTCAACGCCACATCCACCGGGCATCCCCTCGTGAAGGAGAAACCGACGATGTTCGCGATGCAGTACGAGATCACGTTGCCGGCCGACTACGACATGGCAATCATTCGGCGCCGGGTCGCCGAGCGCGGCCACCTGCTGGACGATTTCGCCGGCCTCGGCCTCAAGACCTATCTGATCTGTGAGCGCGGCAAGGCCGGGTCGGAGGTCAACCAGTACGCGCCGTTCTATCTCTGGCCGCGGGTCGAGAGCCTCTGGCCGTTCGTCGCCGGGCCGGGCTTCAAGGGCCTGACCGAGTCCTTCGGCTGGGTCGCGATCCGCTCCTGGGCGGGGCTCGACATCGCGATCCGGCCGGACTTCGCCGCCGATGCCGTCGCCGGTGCCACGCGCCAACGGCTGCCCGTGGCGCCGGGCACGGATCTCGCGACCCTGCGCCGCACCGAGGCCGAACGGCAGGACTCCCTGGTCGCCCGCCCGGACGGCCCGCTGCTGCATGCGACCGCTCTCGACCTCGAACGCTGGGAGCTGCTGCGCTTCGCGCTCTGGCGCGCGGCCGCGGAGCCGCCCGATGGCCCGGTTCAGCGCTATCAGGTGCTGCATCTGTCGTGCCCGGACATGGCGCACCTGAAGGGCTCGACGGCGCCGTTCCCGCGAGGCTAGACGCCAGTCAGCAGGATACCGACGGCGGTGGTTATTTCGGCATGATGCTGGGCGAGCGACGCAATCTCGGCGCCCAGCTCCGTCACCCGCACGGCAGCAATATGGTTGGCCATCATCCAGCCTGTCGGCGCTACTCCGGCCGCGGCACGCCGATTTCGTCGAGGAGCGCGTTCTGCCGGGCCTCGAGTGCCGTGAGGTCGAAGCCGCGGATGAGATCGTGGAACAGTTCGTGCCAGTTGAGGTCGGCCTTGAGGCGCATGAACACGGCGCCGAGGCCGATCGCGGCGCGATCCATGAACACGAACTCACGCGGCGGCGTGACACCGCCCAGACGCTTCAGGTCGCGATGCACCTTCTCGGCCACCTCGCGGCCGAACTCGCCGGTCGGCGATTCCTGGATCCGGCGTGCGCGGTTCTCCAGGAGCGGCGCATAGAGGAAGCGGGCCCAGAGATTGAGCGTGTCGATGACCTCGCGGGACAGATTGCGGAAGCCCCAGGTCTCGTAGGCATGGATGGCAAGCGCCTCGTCGTCGCGCGCCAAGGCCCAATAGAGATCGATGACGCCGCCGACGAAGCGCGCGGGGAACACCCGGATGCAGCCGAAATCGAGCAAGTTCAGCGTCTGGTCCGGCCGGACCGCGTAATTGCCGAGATGCGGGTCGCCGTGGATCACGCCATAGCCGTAGAACGGCCGGTACCAGGCGCGGAACATGTTCATGGCGATGGCGTTGCGCGCCTCCTGCGGCGCCTGCACGGCGCTCAGGATCGGCTCGCCCTCGAGCCAGGTCATGGTGAGCAGCCGGGCGGTCGAGAGTTCCGGCACGACCTCTGGCACATGGACGCCCGCCTCGCCCGCCAGCATGTGGCGATAGAGCCGGATGTGCTTCGCCTCGCGCACGTAGTCCAGTTCCTCGCGCAGCCGCGCCGCCAGCTCGGCATGGATCTCGCCCGTGTCGATGGCACCGTCGTAGTGGCCGTAGATCGAGAAGATCAGCTTCAGCTGCTTCAGGTCCGCCTCGACCGCCGACGACATGTCGGGATATTGCAGCTTGCACGCCAAGCGCCGGCCGGCCTTGTCCGTCGCGCGATGGACCTGGCCCAGCGACGCCGCCCGCGCCGCCTCCTTCTCGAACGAGCCGAGCTTCGCCTGCCAGTCGGGCCCGAGCTCGCTTGCCATGCGGCGCTTGACGAACGGCCAGCCCATGGCCGGCGCGTTCGCCTGCAACTGCGACAGTTCCTGGGCATATTCCCGGGGCAACGCGTCCGGGATGGTCGACAGGATCTGCGCCACCTTCATGAGCGGGCCCTTGAGCCCGCCCAAGGCGCGCGTCAGCTCGGCCGCATGCCGGCCGCGGTCGAGGTCGATGCCGAGGTAGCGCTCGCCGGCGAGCCGGGCCGCGAGGCCGCCGACTGCGGTCGAGACCTGGGCATAGCGCTTGACCCGGCCGCCCAGCGAGTTCTGGTCCGACATGGGATCAGCCCAGGGCCTCCAGCTCGTCGATGAAGCCGCTGAGCACGGACAGGCCCTTGTCCCAGAAGGCAGGCTCGCGCGCGTCCAGCCCGAACGGCTGCAGCAGGTCGTGGTGCCGGAGCGTGCCGCCCGCCGACAGCATCGCGACATATTGGTCGGCAAAGCCCTCGGGCGCCGCCTGGTAGGCGGCGTAGAGCGAGTTCACCAGGCAGTCGCCGAAGGCATAAGCGTAGACGTAGAACGGCGTATGGATAAAATGCGGGATCGAGCTCCAGTAGGTGCCGTAGCTCGGCTGCCAGTTGAAGGCGGGGCCGAGGCTTTCAGTCTGCACCTCGAGCCAGATCGCATTGAGCCGCTCCGGCAGGAGCTCGCCCTTGCGCCGCTCGTCATGGACGCGCCGCTCGAACTCGCAGAAGGCGATCTGGCGAATTGCCGTATTGATCATGTCCTCCACCTTGCGGGCGAGGAGCGCCTTGCGCGTCGCCGGGTCCTCTTCGTCCGCCAGCAGGCGGCGGAAGGTCAGCATCTCGCCGAACACCGAGGCGGTCTCGGCGAGCGTCAGCGGCGTGTCGGCCATGAGGTGGCCTTGCCGGCCGGCCAGCACCTGATGCACGCCGTGGCCGAGCTCGTGGGCAAGCGTCATCACGTCGCGCGCGTTGCCCATGTAGTTCATCAGGATATAGGGATGGGCCGACGGCACGGTCGGATGCGAGAAGGCGCCTGAATCCTTGCCCGGCCGGGGGCCGGCATCGATCCAGCGCTCAGTGAAGAAACGCTCGCCGATGACCGCCAGCTTCGGCGAGAAGGCGCGGTAGGATTCGAGCACGATGCGGCGCGCCTCGGCCCAGGGGATGACCCGCTGCGGCGCCCCAGGCAGCGGCGCGTTGCGGTCCCAATATTCGAGCTTGTCGAGGCCGAGCCAACGCGCCTTCATGGCGTAATAGCGATGCGACAGCGCGGGATAGGCCTCGCGCACGGCATGGACGAGCGCGTCGACCACCTCGTCCTCGACGAAGTTCGAAAGATTGCGCGCCGAGATCGGCCGGGCGAAGCCGCGCCAACGGTCCTCGATCTCCTTGTCCTTGGCGAGCGTGTTGGTGACGAGGGTGAAGATGCGGGCATTGGCGCCCAGCACGGTCGCCACACTCTCCGAGCCCTCCTGCCGGACCTTCCGGTCGGGGTCGAACATCAGGTGCATCGCCTCGGCGATGGTGAGCTCCTTGCCGCCGACCGGGAAGCGGAGTGCCGTCATGGTCTCGTCGAACAGGCGCCCCCAGGCGGCGCGCCCGGCGACATATTTCTCGTGCAGCAGCTTCTCGATCTCGTCCGATAGCTGATAAGGCCGGAAGGCGCGCACGTCGCGCAGCCAGGGCGCGTAGCGCTCGAGCGCCGGCGCCTCGAGCTTTGCCGCGAGATCGGCATCCTCGATGCGGTTGAGCTCGAGCGTGAAGAACAGCAGCCGGACCGAGGCCGCGTTCACCCGTTCCTGGAGCGTCTGATAGAACTGCGCCACCTTCGGGTCGTCCATGGCGCCCGCGAAGGCGAGGCCGCCGAAGCTCATGAGCCGGCCCAGCGTCTCCTGCAGCCGCTCATAGCTGGCGATCGCGGCAGCGAGCGCCGGACCGTCGAGCGTGGCGACGCGGCCTTCGTAGTTCCGGGCGAATGTCGCGGCTTCCGCATCGACATCCCGAAGGTCGGTCTCGATCGCCGGCGCATCGATCCCGTCGTAGAGGTCAGCCAGGTTCCAGGTCGGCAGCACCCCAAGGTCGGCGACGGCACCAGAGTTGGCTATGGAACGGGGCGACGGGCGGAACATGGCTACTCCTGAAACGGGACTGTGCGGATATAGGTGCAAGCCGGTCCGCAGCCAAACGGATTCCCGCCTGTCATGCCGCGCCAGGGGGTTGGAAGCGTCGGGCCGCAAGGTTATAGAAGGACCGCAAGACCGAGACCGGCCGGTGTTTCCGGACCGCGTAGAAGAAGCGGGACGAAGTCCGCGAAAGAGGTCGGGGAAACGAGCTTCCGATGATCGATAGTGACTGGCCGAACCTTCCTGCGATGTTCTTCCACTGGGCAACGCGGAAGCCCGATCGGCCGTTCCTGTGGGCCCGCGACGGTGCGACATGGACACCGTTGACCTGGGCCGAGGTGGCGCGCCGCGTGCGGCGGCTCGCAGGCGGCCTCGCCGCCCTCGGCGTCCGCCCGGGCGACCGGGTCGCCGTCGTGTCGGAGAACCGACCGGAATGGGCGATCGCGGACCTCGCGATCATGTGCGCGGGCGCCATCACGGTGCCCGCCTACACCACCTTCCCGACCGAGGATTATCGCCACGTGTTGGCGAACAGCGGCGCGAAGGCGCTCTTCCTGTCGTCGAACCTCCTGGCCCAGCGCGTGCTGCCTGCGGCCGATCAGGTTTCCTGCCTGGAATCGATCATCACGCTCGAGCCGCTCAAGACGCAGGCAAACGCCGACGTCTATCTGTGGGACGACGTGATGGCGATGGGTGTCACCACGCCCGATCGCGTCGACGCCACGGTCGCCGGCCTCGGTCCCGACGATACGGCGTGCCTCATCTTTACGTCCGGCACCGGCGGAGTGCCCAAGGCGGTGATGCAGAGCCATCGCAACGTCATGCAGAACGGCAAGGGCGCCCGCCGGCTCTTGGACGAGGCGTTCGGCCTCGGCGAGGAAGTGTTCCTGTCGTTCCTGCCGCTGACCCATGCCTACGAGCATTCGGCCGGCCTGTGGTTTCCGATCATGATCGGCGCGCAGATCTATTACTCCGCCGGCCCCGAAATGCTCGCGACCGAGATGCCCGAGGTTCGGCCGACCATCATGACCGCGGTGCCGCGCCTGTTCGAGATGCTGCACAAGCGCATCCAGCAGACGGCGCTGCGCGGCGGTGGGACCAAGGCGAAGCTGTTCAACCTCGCGCTGACACTCGGCACCAAGCGCTACAATGACCGGAGGAGCCTGACGGCCAGGGAGCGCGCGCTCGACCTCTTGGTCGAGGTCCTGGTGCGCCGCAAGGTGCGCCAGCGCTTCGGCGGCCGCTTGAAGGCCTTCGTCTCAGGCGGGGCACCGCTGAACCGGGAGGTCGGCCTGTTCTTCCTGGCGCTCGGCATCAACCAGCTGCAGGGCTATGGCCAGACCGAGGCCGGCCCGGTCATTTCCTGCAACCCGCCGAAGCGCATCAAGGTCGATACGGTCGGCCCGCCGCTCGCCGGCATCGAGGTCAAGATCGCGCCCGACGGCGAGATCCTGGTGCGCGGCGAGAATGTGATGAAGGGCTATTGGCACGATCCGGAGGCGACCGAGCGTGCGATCCGCGACGGCTGGCTGCACACCGGCGACGTCGGCGAGTTCGACGCCGACGGCTATCTCAAGATCACCGACCGCAAGCGCGACTTCATCAAGAACTCCGGCGGCGAGATGATCTCGCCCCAGCGCATCGAGGGCTATCTGGCGCTGGAACAGGGCATCGGCCAGGTCATGGTCTATGGCGACAAGCGCCCCTATCTGGTGGCGCTCGTAGTCCCCGACGAGGAGCTGCTGCGCCGCGCCAAGGCGGAGGCCGACGAGACGGCGCGCCAAGCCTGCCTGCAGCAGGAGATCCAGGCCGGCATCGCCCGGGTCAACAAGACCCTGACCGCCGCCGAGCGCATTCGCCGCTTCGCCGTGGTCGAGGAGGCCTTCTCGGTTGCCAACGGCCAGATGACGCCGACCCTCAAGATCAAGCGCCACGTCATCCGCTCGGCTCACGGGCCCCTGCTCGAGAGCCTCTACGACAAGGCGAGCTGAGGCGGCTCGCGACCTCTTACACCGTCATTCCCGCGAGAGGCGGCAATCCAGCAAGAGCCGCGTCTGCGGCGACCTGACTCTTTGTCCGCGCTGCCGCGCGTAACGGCGCCACAAACCTGCGGTTTGCGCGGGGATCCCTGCCTTCGCGGGGACGACGGTTTACATAGGCACGTGCGCGGCGACCGTCTCCTCGACGATTGCCCTTAGCCGGCCCAAGGCCGGGCTCAGCGCGCGGCCGGCGTCATGCAGGCACAGGTCGACCGAGGGCCCCGGCGGCAGGCCTGCCGCCGCATCGAGCAGGGTGACGCCGGCGGGCAAGCCGATCGCGGTCCGGAGCGTCAAGCCGAGGCCCGCTTCGATCGCAGCCCAGAGCCCATGCAGGCTGCTGCTGGTGAAGGCGGCGCGCCAGACGAGGCCGGCCCGGTCGAGCACCGCAAGCGCCGCTTCGCGGAAGAAGCAGGGCGCCTCGAACAGCGCCAGCGGGATCGGCTCGCCGGCCGTCCAGACCGGCACCCTCAAGGTCTGCCCAGCCGCGCCCGGCCGATCCACAGCTGGCCCGATCCAGACCATCGGCAGGCGGGCCAGCCGATAGGCGTCCGCGCGGGTACCGTTGCCGAGCGCCAGGACCAGGTCGAGCTCGCCGCGATCGAGCCGGGCAAGCAGGTGCCGATTGCCGTCGACCACCGCCTCGACGCGCACGGCTGGATGGGCGCGGCGGAATTGCCCGAGTGCCAGCGGCAACCAGGCTTCGGCGAAGTCGGCGGCGAGGCCGAACCGCACCGCCCCCTCGATCGCCCGGCCGCGCAACGCCACGACCGCCTCGTCATTGAGATCGAGAATGCGCCGGGCATAGGCCAGCACCAGGTCGCCGGCCTCGGTCGGCACCAGACCGCGCCCCTGCTTGCGGAACAGCGGCTCGCCCACCTGGTCCTCGAGCTTGCGGATCTGCTGGCTCACCGCCGACTGCGAACGGCCGATCTGGCCTGCAGCCCGGTTGAAGCCGCCCAGGTCCTGCGCCGTCACCAGCGTGCGCAACACGTCCATGTCGAGGTTGAGCTTCGCCATCGTTCGGAATCTCGAAACTGGAATATAAGAACTATCGGATTTTCTTACTCAATGCGAGTGCCGATGTTGCAGAGGCCTGCCTTATCCCGGGATCTCGCCCATGACATCCTCACTCGTGCCACCCTCACCCGTGACGCCGACGACCGTCCGGCTCTACGCCGCGGCCATCGCCTCCGCCAAGATCGGCACCGGCTTCTTCTTCCTGATCAATACCTGGCTGATCATCGAGCTCACCCATCAGCCGTCGAGCGCGGCCCTGACGCTCGTCATGACCATCCTGCCGAGCCTGCTGCTGTCGCCGCTGATCGGCCTTGCCGTCGATCGTGGCCGGCCGGCGCGTCTGGCCTATCGGGCCGAGTGGCTCCGCTGGCTGGTGCTGATCCTCTATGGCGGGCTCTACGGGGCGGGCCTCGCCGGCGCCTGGACCGGCTATGCGGTGAGCTTCCTCGTGGCGCTCGGCAACGAGATCCAGGTGCTGGCCTGGCGCGCGGCCCTGGTGCGGGCGGCACCGGCCGAACAGATGCTGCGCCTGAACGCGCTGACCGTGGTCGGCGGCCAGGCCGGCCAGATCCTGGGCGCCGCTGCGTCCGGCCTGGTACTGGCCGCAATCGGGCCGGTGCCGACGATCGTGCTGACCGCCACGGCCTATCTCCTGTCGGCCCTGTTCGGCCGGCTCGTGGCCGGTCGGCTCAGCGGCCAGGACCCCGCGACCGCGGCGCGCCGGGACCTGCGGCAGCATCTGCGCGACCTCGCCGCCGGGCTCGGCCATATCCGAGAACGGCCGGAGATCGGCTTCTTCTACGGCCTGATGCTGGCGAACCTCACCGTCATCTTCGGCATCAACGCCATGCTGGCGCCGTTCGTGCAGGAGGAACTGCACCTGGGGGCGGCGGCGTTTGGCCAGATCGACGCCGGCTATGCGGCTGGCGCGATCACGGGCGGGCTCGTCGTGGCACGGCTTGCCGCCCGCTTCGGCCGCCGGCCGATCCTCATCTCGGGCTTCCTGCTGATGGCGACGAGCCTCGCCGCCTTCGCGCACAGCCATGGCTTTGTCGCGGCCATCATCGCCTATGCCGGCCTCGGCATCAGCTTCCAGACCAACGTGCTGGCGCTCAGCCTGGCGCAGCAGGCGACCGACCCGGCGTACCAGGGCCGGGTCAACGCCAGCTTCAACACGCTGAACGGCCTTGCCGGCCTCGTCATCTACGGCATCGTGGCGCTCTCTGCCGGGCACCATCTCTATCGCACGCTCTATCTCGGGCAGGCGGCCATCATGCTGGCAATGGTACCGGCGATCATCCTGGCCGGACGCGGCGGCCGGGTCAGCCGGCTGCTGGTTCCGGGAACCGACCGGGCCCGCGCGCAGGCGCAAGCCGCTGGATCTTTGTAATAAAATTACTTTCGGACACACATTCTTCGCCGAATCGTCACCTGCCCGTCGCCAACCCTGCTGTTCGTTGCTTTCTGCGGCCGCGTCGTCCGGCGCAATTGAGCGAAGCTGCCCGTTGGAATAACACTTCCGCATACCGGCCCCGCAAGATGAGCCGGAGCGGGAGATGCGGCGATGGCTCTGGCGGCAATGGGACTGGCGGCAACAGGACTGGCGGCAGTCACACTCGACGACAAATACACGCTCGAACGCGGGCGGATTTATCTGAACGGCGTCCAGGCGCTGGCCCGCCTGCCGATGATGCAGCGCCAGCGCGATCTCGTCGAAGGTCTCAACACCGCCAGCTTCATCTCCGGCTATCGCGGCTCGCCCTTGGGCGGGCTCGACCAGGCGCTGTGGTCCGCGCGCAAGCACTTGAAGGACAACCATGTCTTCTTCGAGCCGGGCCTGAACGAGGACCTGGCCGCGACCTCGATCTGGGGCACCCAGCAGGTCAACATGTACGAAGGCGCCAAATACGACGGCGTCTTCGCCATGTGGTACGGCAAGGGCCCGGGCGTCGACCGCTCGGGCGACGTCTTCAAGCATGCGAACGGCGCCGGCACCGCGCCGCACGGCGGCGTTCTGGTCTTGGCCGGCGACGATCACGCCTCCAAGTCCTCGACCTTGCCGCACCAGTCCGAATACGCCTTCATCGATGCCCAGATCCCGGTGCTGAACCCGTCGGGCGTGCAGGAGATCCTGGACTACGGGCTCTACGGCTGGGCCATGTCGCGCTTCGCCGGCACCTGGGTCGCCATGAAGACGATCGCCGAGACGGTTGACAGTTCCGCCTCGGTCCATGTGGCACCCGAGCGCGTCAAGATCGTGCTGCCCGAGGATGCCGAGTTGCCGCCGGGCGGGCTCAACATCCGCTGGCCCGACACGCCGCTCGAGCAGGAGTACCGCCTGATGCGGTACAAGCTCAAGGCCGCCCAGGCCTTCGCCCGGGCGAATGGGCTCGATCGGGTGACGCTCGACAGCCCGAACGCCCGCTTCGGCATCGCGACCACCGGCAAGTCCTATCTCGACGTACGCCAGGCCTTGGACGACCTCGGCATCGACGATGCCTACGCCGCCGAGATCGGCCTCCGCATCTACAAGATCGGCATGACCTGGCCGATCGAGCCCGAAGGCCTGAAGCGCTTCGCCGAAGGACTGGACGAGATCCTCGTCGTCGAGGAGAAGCGCGGGCTGATCGAAAGCCAGCTGAAGGAACAGCTCTACGGCCTGCCCGAGGCGGTGCGCCCGCGCATCGTCGGCAAGTTCGACGAGGCTCAAGACTGGATCCTGCCGTCCCACTATGAACTGTCGCCGGCGACGATCGCGCGGGTGATCGCGGGGCGCCTCGCCCGCTTCCATACCGGCGCCCGCATCGAGGACCGGGTGAAGTACCTGGCCGCCAAGGAAGAACAGCTGGCGCGCGTGACGCCGACCGCGGCGCGCACGCCCTGGTTCTGCTCCGGCTGCCCGCACAATACGTCCACCCGCGTGCCCGACGGCAGCCGCGCCATGGCCGGCATCGGCTGCCATTACATGGCGATCTGGATGCCCGAGCGGCACACGTCGACCTTTACCCAGATGGGCGGCGAAGGCACGCCCTGGATCGGCCAGGCGCCGTTCACCGAGACGAAGCACGTCTTCACCAACCTCGGCGACGGCACCTACAATCATTCGGGCCTGCTCGCGATCCGCGCCGCGGTCGGGGCCAAGGTCAACATCACCTACAAGATCCTGTTCAACGACGCAGTCGCCATGACCGGCGGCCAGACTCACGACGGCGGCGGCCTGACCGTGCCGATGATCGCGCGCCAGGTCGCGGCCGAGGGCGTGAAGCGCGTGGTCGTGGTGAGCGACGATACGGACAAATACCAGGTCGATGTCGGGCTACCGCCGCTGACGCCGGTCCTGCATCGCGACAAGCTCGACGAGGTGCAGCGCGAGTTGCGCGAGGTCGAGGGCGTCACCGTGCTGATCTACGACCAGACCTGCGCCGCCGAGAAGCGTCGGCGCCGCAAGCGCGGCAAGATGGTCGACCCGCAAAAGCGCGTCTTCATCAACGACACGGTGTGCGAGGGCTGCGGCGACTGCTCCAAGGCATCGAACTGCCTCTCGGTCGTGCCGCTCGAGACCGAGTACGGCACCAAGCGCGAGATCGACCAGTCGTCGTGCAACAAGGACTATTCCTGTGTCGAGGGCTTCTGCCCGAGCTTCGTCACGGTGCACGGCGGCAGCCTGCGCAAGAACAAAGGTGCGGCCCGCGACGAAGACGGCTTCGGCCCGCTGCCGATGCCGGCGCTCCCGGCGCTCGACCGGCCCTACGGCATCCTGGTGACCGGCGTCGGCGGCACCGGCGTCGTCACGATCGGGGCGCTCCTCGGCATGGCGGCGCATCTCGAGGGCAAGGGCGTCTCGGTGCTCGACATGACCGGCCTCGCCCAGAAGGGCGGCGCCGTCTTCAGCCACATCCGCATCGCGGCCCGGCCCGAGGATATCGCGGCCGTGCGCATCGCGGCCGGCGGCGCCGACGCGCTCTTGGGCTGCGACTTCCTGGTCGCTGCCGCGACCGATAGTCTCGCCAAGCTCGACCGGGACCGGACCCGCGCCTTCGTCAACCGGGCGGAGACGATCACCGGCAACTTCACCCAGAACCCGGACCTGAAATTCCCGGCCGCCGACGCCCGCCGCTCACTCGCGGACGCACTGGGCTCTGACGGGGTCGACTATGTCGAAGCCACGCGGCTCGCGGTGGCGCTGCTCGGCGATTCGATCGCGGCCAACCTGTTCATGCTGGGCTATGCCTGGCAGAAGGGCGCGGTGCCGCTTTCCGCCGAGGCGATCGACCGCGCGATCGAGCTCAACGGCGTCGCGGTCGAGTTCAACAAGAAATCCTTCCTCTGGGGCCGGCGCGCCGCGGTCGACCTGGCCGCGGTCGAGGCAGCGGCCGCCCCGCCCCGCCCCGCGACCGGCAGCCGGCGCCGGAGCGAGAGCCTGGACGAGCTGATCGAGCGGCGCATCGCCGACCTCACCCGCTACCAGAACGCCGCCTATGCCGAGCGCTATGCGGCACTCGTCCGGCGCGTCGTGCAGGCCGAGGCCGAGCGCGTGCCCGGCCGCACCGGCCTTGGCGAGGCGGTCGCCCGCAACCTCTACAAGCTCATGGCCTACAAGGACGAGTACGAGGTCGCCAGGCTCTATACGGACGGCGAGTTCCTGCAGAAGCTCCACGAACGGTTCGAGGGCGATTTCACGCTCCAGTTCCATCTGGCGCCGCCGCTCCTGGCCGAGCGGCACTCGACGACGGGCCACCTCATGAAGAAGACCTATGGGCCGTGGATGCTGAAGGCCTTCGGCCTGCTCGCCCATTTCAAAGGCCTGCGCGGCACCCTGTGGGATCCGTTCGGCCGCAGCGAGGAACGCCGGGCCGAACGCCGCCTGATCGGCGAATATGTCGCGGTGGTCGAAGAGATCCTGAGCCGCCTCGGCGCGGACAACCATGGGACAGCGCTCGAGCTCGCACGCATCCCGGAACGGATCCGCGGTTTCGGCCACGTCAAGGAGGCGAATATGGCCGAGGCGAAGCGCGCGGAAGCAGCGCTGCTCGCGCAATTCCGCAGCCCCGCGGCGATTCCGGTCGCCGCCGAATGACGTCGGGCCAGCCCTTCGTAATTCATCGCGTGCGCGGATAGGGCGGAGTGCGCTAAGAACATCCGAAATACCGAACCCCGAATGACGTGCTGCCCGGCGCTAAGCCGCCGGCAGCGCGAAATTCGTTGCACTAGAAACCGTGACGAGGAATCTTCACGGCCCAAGAACGACCGCCAACGCGGCCCATGAGGGGATTTAGTTCCATGTTTCGTACCCGCGCCGTTTTAGGCTTCGGCATGGCGATGGCCCTGCTGACGTCAACCGCCACCGTGGCCCTGGCCCAAACCCTCGCCGACAGCCAGGTGCTCCGCATCGGCAACGGTTCCGAGCCGCAGACACTCGATCCGCAGATCTCGGAGAACGTGCAAGACAGCCACATCGAGCGCGACCTCTACGAGGGCCTCGTCGTCATCGACAAGGACGGCAAGGTGGCGCCCGGCCAGGCCGAGAGCTGGACCGTGAGCCCCGACGGGATCACCTACACGTTCAAGCTCAGGCCAAACCTGAAATGGTCGGACGGCACGCCGCTCACGGCGGAGGATTTCGTCTATAGCTGGCAGCGCTCGGTCGATCCGGCGACGGGCTCGAAATATTCCTTCCTGTTCTATCCGATCAAGAACGCCGAGGACATCGCGAACGCCCGGAACAAGGACATCAAGTCCTTGGGCGTGCGCGCGGTCGACCCGCAGACCTTCGAGGTGACCCTGAAGGCGCCGACCGGTTACTTCCTGAAGCTGATCGGCCATGCCCGCTTCCTGCCGGTCAACAAGGCGTCGATTACCAAATATGGTAATCAATTCACGCGGCCGGGCAACCTCGTCACCAACGGCGCCTTCATGCTGAAGGAATGGACGCCGCAGTCGCGGATCGTCGTGGTCAAGAACCCGAACTATTGGGACGCGGCCAACGTCAAGCTCTCCGAGGTCGATTACTATCCGATCGAGAACCAGAACGAGGAGCTGAAGCGCTATCGCGCGGGCGAGCTCGACGTCACCAACGAGGTGCCGTCCGACCAGGTCGACTTCATCCGCAAGGACCTGCCGGGCGAGCTCAAGATCGTGCCCTATCTCGGCTCCTACTACATGGGCTTCAACCTTGAGCAGCCGCCGTTCAAGAACAATCTGAAGCTCCGCCAGGCCTTGAGCATGGTGGTCGACCGCGAGGCGATCGTCTCGAAGATCACCAAGACCGGCGAGCAGCCGGCCTATAGCTGGGTCCCGCCGGGCATCGCGGGCTATCAGCCGCAATATGTCGAGTGGAAGGACCTGTCGATGCCGGAGCGCATCGCCAAGGCCAAGGAGTTGTACAAGGAGGCGGGCTACGGTCCCGACCATCCGCTCAATCTCGAGATCATGTACAACACCAGCGAGAACCATAAGAAGATCATGATCGCGATCGCGGCCATGATGAAGCAGGCGCTGGGCGTCAACGTCACGCTCGTCAACCAGGAATTCAAGGTGTTCCTGGAGACCCGCAAGGAGAAGAAGGCGACGCAGCTGTTCCGAGCCGGCTGGATCGCGGACTATTCCGACCCGAACACCTTCGCTGAGCTGCTGCAGTCGGACGCGGGCCTGAACGACATGGGTTACAACAACCCGGAATATGACAAGCTCGTGAAAACCGCGGCGATTACGGTCGATCCGGAAAAGCGCGTCCAGATGCTGGAAGAGGCCGAGAAGCTGATCGTGCACGACCTGCCGATGATGCCGATCTACGATTACGTCAACAAGCGGCTGATCAAGCCCTACGTGACGGGCTTCGACATGAATACGCTCGGTTACTTCTACTCGAAGAACGTGTCCATCGCGAAGCATTGAGGCTCCAGTGCGGGACGATGCCTTGCGCGTCGTCCCGACACCCTCCTGAACCGGATTCAAAACCGCCATGTTTTCATTTGTCGCCAAGCGTCTTTTGGGGGCGGTGCCGACGCTTTTCGTGATCATTACGATCGCGTTCTTCATGATCCGCCTGGCGCCGGGCGGGCCGTTTGACAGCGAGCGCGCGGTGCCGCCGGAAATTCAGGCGAACCTCAACAAGGTCTATCACCTGGACCAGCCGCTGGTCGGGCAATATTGGCTCTATCTGAAGAGCGTGCTCGGCGGCAATTTCGGCCCGTCCTTCTCCTACAAGGACTATAGCGTCACCGAGCTCATCTGGAACGGCTTCCCGGTCTCGATGGAGCTGGGCCTGACCGCCGTGTTCCTGGCGGTGCTGATCGGCGGCAGCTTGGGCACGCTCGCGGCGCTGAGGCAGAACCGGCCGGCCGACTACACGATCATGACCGCGGCCATGACCGGCATCACCATCCCGAACTTCGTCATGGCGCCGTTGCTGACGCTGGTGCTGGGCGTCTATCTGCGCCTGCTGCCGGTAGGCGGCTGGGGCAACGGGCACGAGATCCAGTACAAGATCCTGCCGATCGTGGCGCTGGCCCTGCCGCAGATCGCCTATGTTTCGCGCCTGACGCGCGGCAGCATGATCGAGGTGCTGCGCTCGAACTTCATCCGCACCGCCCGCGCCAAGGGCCTGTCGGAATGGCTGACCGTCACCCGGCACGCCGCGCGCGCGGCCTTCCTGCCGGTCGTCTCGTATCTCGGCCCCGCCTGCGCCGGCATCATCACCGGCTCGGTCGTGATCGAGCAGATCTTCTCGATCCCCGGCATCGGCCGCTACTTCATCCAGGGCGCGCTTAACCGCGATTATACGCTGGTGATGGGCGTCGTCATTTTCTACGGCGTGCTGATCATCCTGTTCAACCTGATCGTCGACGTGCTCTACGGCGTCCTCGATCCGAAGCTGGCTCATCGCTAGGAAGGGCCGTTCCATGTCCGTCACCCCCCTCGCCGCCGCCAATGGCGCTGCCCAGCCGATCGAGGGCACCAGCCTGTGGAAGAGCGCGCGCCGCCGCCTGGTGCGCAACCGCGCCGCCATGGGCGGGCTCGTCATGCTGGCGATCATCGGGCTGCTTGCGATCCTGGCGCCCTACATCTCGGCCCATGCCATGGACGATATTTCCTGGGACCAGATCGGCGCGCCGCCGAACTGGGAGCAAGGCTACTACTTCGGCACGGATTCGAACGGCCGCGACCTGTTCGCCCGCACGCTCTACGGGGCCCGCGTCTCGCTCATGGTCGGCATTCTCGCCTCGATCGTGAGCCTCGTGATCGGCGTGACATACGGCGCCGTCGCCGGTTACCTGGGCGGCGCCGTCGACAATGTGATGATGCGCATCGTCGACATTCTCTATTCGCTGCCCTTCATGTTCTTCGTCATCCTGCTGACGGTGTTCTTCGGGCGGAACATCTTCCTGATCTTCGTCGCGATCGGCGCCGTCGAATGGCTCGACATGGCGCGCATCGTGCGCGGGCAGACGCTGGCCTTGAAGCATCGCGAGTTCATCGAGGCGGCGCACGCCTTCGGCGTCTCGAACAGTGCCATCGTCCGCCGCCATATCATCCCGAACATCCTCGGGCCGGTGATGGTGTTCGTGACGCTCACGGTGCCCAAGGTCATCCTGCTCGAGAGCTTCCTCTCGTTCCTGGGCCTCGGCGTGCAGGAGCCGATGACGAGCTGGGGCGTGCTGATCAGTGACGGTGCCCGCGACATGGAGACGGCGCCCTGGTCGCTCCTGTTCCCGGCGACCTTCCTCGCCGTCACCCTCTTCTCCCTCAATTTCCTCGGCGATGGCTTACGCGACGCCCTCGACCCCAAGGACCGCTGATGATCGTTAGCCAAACCCAGGCCGAGTGGAAGACCGGCACCGACGCGCCGCTGCTGCAGGTCGACAATCTCGAGACCCGCTTCGCGACACCCGACGGCGCCGTGTCGGCGGTGAACGGCGTCAGCTTTGCCGTGAAGCGGGGCGAGACGATCGGCATCGTCGGCGAAAGCGGCTCGGGCAAGAGCCAGGTCCTGATGTCGATCATGGGGCTCCTGCCGCACAACGGCCGCTCGACCGGCAGCGTCAAGTTCGATGGCCATGAGATCCTGGGCCTGTCGCGCGACGAGCTGAACAAGATCCGCGGCACGAAGATGGCCATGATCTTCCAGGACCCGATGACGGCGCTGAACCCGTACCTCACGATCGGCCGGCAGCTGACCGAGGTGCTGACGTTCCATCAGGCCATGAACACGGCCATGGCCCGCGAGCAGGCGCGCGAGATCCTGGAGCAGGTGCATATCCCGGAACCAGGCAAGCGGCTCGACCAGTATCCGCACGAGCTGTCGGGCGGCATGCGCCAGCGTGTCATGATCGCCATGGGCATGCTGTGCCGCCCGGCGCTCTTGATCGCCGACGAGCCGACGACGGCGCTCGACGTGACCATCCAGGCCGAGATCCTGGACCTGCTCGCCGAGCAGCAGGCGGTCACCGGCACGTCGATCATCCTCGTCACCCACGACCTGGGCGTGGTCGCGGGGCTCTGCGACCGG
The DNA here is from genome assembly GCF_014643535.1 of Aliidongia dinghuensis. Lineage (NCBI taxonomy): Bacteria > Pseudomonadati > Pseudomonadota > Alphaproteobacteria > Rhodospirillales > Dongiaceae > Aliidongia > Aliidongia dinghuensis. The sequence continues at coordinate 95,339 of NZ_BMJQ01000022.1, forward strand.
GTCATGGTCATGTACGGCGGCCGCATCGTCGAGCAGGGGCCGGTGCGCGAGATCTTCTACGACCCGCAGCACCCCTATACGCGGGCACTCTTGATGTCGATGCCGCGGCTCGACGACGATCTGACCGGGGACCTGCCGACCATCGCCGGCCAGCCGCCCAACCTCGCCCATATGCCGCCCGGCTGCGCCTTCGCGCCGCGCTGTGCCTTTGCCTCCGAGCGCTGCCTTTCCGCCGTGCCGCCGCTGCGCGAGATCGCGCCGGGCCGGACCAAGGCCTGCACGCTCGATCGGCTCGTCGCGTGAGAGAGAACATGTCCGTTACCACCCCCTCCCCGCTCCTGAGCGTGCGCGACCTCCGGGTCCATTTCCCGGTCAAGGGCGAGCTGTTCGCCGAAAAGCGCGTCGTGAAGGCCGTCGACGGCGTCAGCTTCGACCTTTATCCGGGCGAGACGCTCGGCATCGTCGGCGAGTCCGGCTGCGGCAAGTCGACGCTCGGCCGCGCCGTGCTGAAGCTCATCCCGTCGACCGCCGGCAAGGTCGTCTGGCTCGGCCGCCCGCTCGAGGACGCCTCCAAGCGCGCCCTGCGCGGCCTGCGCCGCGAGATGCAGATCATCTTCCAGGATCCGCTCGCCGCCCTCGATCCGCGCATGACGGTCGGCGCCATCGTCGCCGAGCCGCTCGACACGTTCGAGCCGGGCCTCGACGATAAAGTGAAGCGGGCCCGCGTCGTCGAGGCGATGGAGCGTGTGGGGTTGCCCGCGCATCTCATCAACCGCTACCCGCACGAGTTCTCCGGCGGCCAGTGCCAGCGCATCGGCATCGCCCGGGCGCTGATCTTGAAGCCGAAGCTACTGGTGTGCGACGAGCCGGTCTCCGCCCTCGACGTCTCGATCCAGGCTCAGATCGTCAATCTGCTGCGCCGGCTCCAGGCCGAAGACCATCTGGCGCTGATCTTCATCTCGCACAATCTCTCGGTCGTGCGCCGGATCAGCGACCGGGTCATGGTGCTCTATCTCGGCAAGATCGCGGAACTCGCCGACCGTGACGAGATCTATCGCAACCCGCGCCATCCCTATACCCAGGCGCTCCTGTCGGCCGTGCCGATCGCCGATCCGGACAAGGAACGGACGAAGAAGCGCATCGCGCTGACCGGCGACCTGCCGTCGCCGATCAACCCGCCGTCGGGCTGCGTGTTCCGCACGCGCTGCCCGATCGCGATCGAGAAGTGCCAGTCGGTGCCGCCGGCGCTCGAGCCGGTGACCGACAGTCACACCGTCTCGTGCCATCGCTGGCGCGAAGCGATCCAGTTGCTCTTGACCTGACGCGGACCGGGCGCTTTCGACGAGGAAGCGCCCGGCTCTTTTCAGGTGGCTGCCCAGATGGGTGCAGGGCCGCGCGTCGGCCGTGGTCTTGAAGACCTGCCGTCCCGTTCATATAGTAAGTCTGAAACGTGAGGGTACGCTATCCCCGGGTGAGGAAGCGCCATGCTGGCCAGGACCCAACATGAGAAGGATGGTGCCGAAGCCAAACGTCTGCGCAAGGAAGCGGGCGCCTGGCTGAAGCAGCTGCGGCAATCGGCCGGCCTGTCCCAGCATGATCTCGCTCAGCGGCTCGGCCTCAAATATTACACCTTCATTTCACAGATCGAGAACGGGTTCGGCAAAGTGCCGTCCGATACCATGGGGGACTGGGCCCAGTACCTGGGTGTCCCGGCCCCGGACTTCGCCCGCCGACTCCTGTCCTATTACGACCCGCACCTTCATCGTCTGTTGTTCGAGGAAGATGCTTGATGGAGATCGTCAGGATCCGCGCCGTTCGTTCCGAGAGGAAAGCCGGACCGGACCATTGGAGCGCGGCGGAGACGCGTGAACTGCTGCGTGTCTTCGCCACCCTCCGCCAGCGCGCAGGCGCGGAGGAATATGCCTATGGCCTGACGGAGCTGGGCGAGCCCCAGTTCTACGTGCTCGCCCCCGGATGCGAGGAAGGCTGCGTCGCCTGCATTTCCCGGCTTCGGGGCGGGCGGTATGTCCTCGAAAACGGCCGTGGCGGGATTGTCGCGGAGGGGCCGCTTCTGGCAGCGCTGGTCAGTGGCTTTCTCAAGCCTCGCGCCAGGCGGCCGCTGCTGCGCGTCGTCAACGCGATCGCCGGTGTCTGGACATTCTGCACGCTGTCCGGGGAAAGCGGCGGATCGGTGATATCGGGCGATGACCCGCTGACCGAGACCCTCCTCGCCTGGATGCCGGTGCTGCTCGCCGCCGCTTAGTTAGAGCCCGAGCACGCTCGAACAATTCGTCGGGCATGAAGTGGTTGGCGCCAAAGCGGCAAGCCAAAATGTCGCACCGATTATACAGTGATCTTGAAACTCGGATAGACTGAACAAATCTGATCGGAACGGCGAGCGACACGCTCGGGCGGCCGCTCTGAGACAGCCTCGAACCTTCGATGCCCGAACCCCCGCAACGAACGACGAGATGTTCCCGATGGAGCGAATTCTGCACGGCGTCATGCGCTTCCGCATGGAGGTCGTCCCGCGCCGGCTCGGCCTATACCGCGAGCTGGCGAACGGCCAGCGGCCGCAGGCCCTGTTCATCGCCTGCGCCGATTCCCGCGTGGCGCCGGAACTGATCACTCAGGCCGATCCGGGCGAGCTCTTCACCTGCCGCAACGCCGGCAACATCGTGCCGCCCTACGGTCAGGCGACCGGCGGCGTCTCGGCCGCGATCGAATATGCCGTCATGGCGCTCGGCGTCCGCGACATCGTGGTCTGCGGCCATTCCGACTGCGGCGCCATGAAGGGCATTCTCCACCCGGAGGCGCTGGCGGGCATGCCGACCGTGCGCACTTGGCTCAACCACGCCGAGGTCGCCCGGCGCGTCGTCGAAGCGAACGGCCCGACGGTGGACAAGCTGCAGGCGCTCGTCGAGGAGAATGTGCTGGCGCAGCTCGATCATCTGCGCACCCACCCGTCCGTAGCCGCCCATCTCGCCGCCGGCGACATGACGCTGCACGGCTGGGTCTACAGCCTCGCGACGAGCGAGGTCCGCGCCTTCGATGCCGAGCAGCACCGGTTCGTGCCGCTGGGCAGCACCGCCGTGCCGGCCGTCTCAGCGCGGCGCCGGCCGATTGCGGCCCGACGTGGTGATGTACGGGGTTGATGACATGGGTCGTCCTGAAGCTTTCTCGCGCCTTCTCGCCCGCGATCTGCCGGCGTCGCTGGTCGTCTTTCTGGTCGCCCTGCCGCTCTGCATGGGGATCGCCATCGCGTCGGGCGTGCCGCCCGAGAAAGGACTGCTGACCGGTATCATCGGCGGGCTGATCGTCGGAATGCTGGCCGGGTCGCCGCTGCAGGTGAGCGGGCCGGCGGCGGGCCTTGCCGTCATCGTCGTCGAACTGGTCCGCCAGCACGGGCCGGGCATGCTCGGTCCCGTGCTGCTCGTAGCAGGTGCCCTGCAGATCCTGGCCGGCGGCCTGCGCCTCGGCCAATGGTTCCGGGCGATCTCGCCGGCGCTGGTTCACGGCATGCTCGCCGGCATCGGCATCCTGATCGTGCTGGCCCAGTTCCACGTCATGCTGGACGCGAAGCCGCAGCCGAGCGGCCTCGCCAATCTCCAGGCCATCCCGGACGCGCTCGCCAATGCCTTCGTGCTCCCCTCCGTGCCCCCGGCTGGCGGCGGGCCGGCGATGGCCGGCACCGTCGGGCTCGCAACCATCCTCGCCATGCTCGCATGGGATCGGCTGAAACCGGCTCCGCTGCGTCTGGTGCCCGGCGCGCTCGTCGGCGTCATGGCGGGCGCGATCCTCGCCGCCGCGTCCGGCTGGCCGATCCAGCGTGTCGCGACGGCCGCCAACCTGATGGATGCGGTCACCTGGCCGGCCTGGCGCGATCTTGCCCGGCTGGGCGAGCCGGATATCCTGGTCAGCTGCTGCGTCGTGGCCCTCATTGCCAGCACCGAGACGCTGCTGTCGGCCGCGGCGGTCGACCGTATGCACACAGGCCCGCGCAGCCGGTTCAACCGGGAGCTCGCTGCCCAGGGCATCGGCAACATGCTGTGCGGGCTGATCGGCGCCTTGCCGATGACCGGCGTCATCGTCCGAAGCTCGGCCAATGTGCAGGCGGGTGCCGTGAGCCGCGCGTCGACCATCCTGCATGGCCTCTGGCTGCTGGTGCTCGTCGCCCTGCTGCCCGGGCTCTTGCATCTGGTGCCGACCGCGGCGCTCGCTGGCGTACTGGTCATCACCGGCTGGCGCCTGGTCAGCGTGCAGCATGTGCGCAGCCTCGCCAAATACGGGGCCGCACCGGTCGCCATATATCTCGTTACGGTCCTGGTCATTGTCACGACGGACCTGCTGACCGGGGTGCTCGTCGGCCTCGTGCTGACGATCCTGCAAGTGCTTCTGAAGGCGACCCGGCTGCAGGTCCGGCTGGCGGGCGATCCGCAGGCGAACGAGGTGGCACTCGAACTGCACGGTGCGGCAACCTTCATTGGCCTGCCACAGCTCGCCAGGACTCTGGATGCGGTCCCGGCCGGCGCCGCCCTCCGGCTCAAGATCGACCGTCTCACCTATATCGACCATACCTGCCTCGAGCTCCTGGAGGACTGGGCGCATCAGAGCGCCGCCAAGGGCTGCCGGCTTATCGTCGATTGGGCCGCCCTCAAGGAGCGCTACCGGGCCGCGGGCGCGCTCGCGGTCCCCTGAGGCGGGGCCTCCCCTCGCACTTCCAGGCACCGGAATGGAGATCGCCGCGCGCAAAGCCTTGCGCGCGGCGTTTTCTGGCGGGGCGCCGGGCCGGATCTCGGGCCCGTCTAATGACGCACGTTGTACATGTCGATATGCGTGCCGACATAGAACGCCATCAGCAGGAAGCCCGCGAGCACGACCAGGCGCACGACCCACATCGTCTCGCGCCGGCCGATGAGGCCTTTTTCCTGCGCCTTCTTCACGCGCGCCTCGCGTCCCTCCTCGAACAGCACGGCGGGCGACGGCTTGGGCGTCGGCTTATGGCTCCAGATCACGCGCGGATGCGTCGTATTGGTGAGCGCGTCGTGCAACTCGCCCAAGACGCGGATCGGCACCGTATCGTTGTGCGCGCCGATGAGCGCCACCGCCTCGAGAATGGCGCCTTCGCGATCCTCCAGGGCATGGGTGACCTGCCATCCCGACCCGACGCGAATTTGGACTTCATAGGTCGCCGACAGGCGCTTCTTCTGTAATTCCGGCATCTGCAGGACCATCTCTGCCGAACGTGCTTGCCAATGACTGGTGACCGCGGACCTCCACCGGAATATGCGGCGATCGGAGACTTGGCGCAATATGCGGAGACGGCCAGTTCCGCTTGGCAGTGCCGGGCTCGGCTCTGCGGCTGGGCGGCCGGCCGAGCGGCTGGCGCCGCCCCCTTGCTTCGGGCATTCTGCCCGACCGGATTTGCCCGTGGCGCTGGCTTCGCTTGCCCGCGGGATATTATTTGCATACAAACAAGATGCGTCTCTAGGGAGTAACCGTCATGTCCACCGCCCCCGTCATCGGAACCGAGGCCAAGAAGTCGAGCCAGCCGACGTTCGATTGGGCCGACCCGCTGCTGCTGGGCGAGAGCCTCAGCGAGGACGAGCGGCTGATCGAGGAGAGCGCCCGCAGCTTCTGCCAGGAGCGGCTGCAGCCGCGCGTGCAGAAGATGTTCCGCGAGGAAGGCGTCGACCCGTCGATCTTCACCGAGATGGGCGAGATGGGCTTCCTGGGATCGACGATCGACGGCTATGGGTGCGCCGGCACGAACTACGTGAGCTATGGGATCATCGCGCGCGAGATCGAGCGGGTCGACAGCGGCTTCCGCTCCATGGCGAGCGTGCAATCCTCGCTCGTCATGCACCCGATCCATGCCTTCGGCACCGAGGCGCAGCGGCAGAAGTACCTGCCAAAGCTTGCGACCGGTGAATGGATCGGCTGCTTCGGGCTCACCGAGCCCGACCATGGCTCGGATCCCGGCAGCATGGTGACGCGCGCGCGCTCGGTCGATGGCGGCTATCTGGTCTCCGGCGCCAAGATGTGGATCACCAACTCGCCGATCGCGACCGTGTTCGTCGTCTGGGCCAAGACCGACGACGGCAAGATCCGCGGCTTCATCCTGGAAAAGGGCATGAAGGGCCTCACGGCGCCCAAGATCGAGGGCAAGTTCTCGCTCCGCGCCTCGATCACCGGCGAGATCGTCATGGATGAAGTGTTCGTGCCGGAGGAGAACCTGCTGCCGAACGTCACGGGGCTCCGGGGCCCGTTCTCCTGCCTCAACAGCGCCCGCTACGGCATTGCCTGGGGCGCCTTGGGCGCCGCCGAAGCCTGCTGGCATGCGGCGCGCAACTACACGCTGGAGCGCAAGCAGTTCGGCCGGCCGCTGGCCGCGAACCAGCTCATCCAGAAGAAGCTCGTCGACATGCAGACCGAGATCACGCTCGGCCTGCACGCCTGCTTGCGCTTGGGCCGCCTCAAGGACGAGGGCCGCGCCGCCCCCGAGATGATCTCGCTCCTGAAGCGCAACAATTGCGGCAAAGCGCTCGACATCGCCCGCGTCGCGCGTGACATGCATGGCGGCAACGGTGTCTCGGACGAATATGGCGTGATCCGCCACGTGCTGAACCTCGAGGCGGTCAATACCTATGAAGGCACGCACGACATCCACGCGCTCATCCTGGGCCGCGCGCAGACCGGCATTGCCGCCTTCTCGTAATATCGCCTAAAGGTTGTCGGCTTCGGCCGAATGAAGACCGGCGTTCCACATCGGGACGCCGGTTTTTCGTATCGAGAAATCCAACCTGCGGAATTTTGGAGCAACTGCCCGTCCCTGGAGCGGTAGCCGCCTATAAAAGCCGCATGAAATTGCACCATACTCCCATAAAGCGCGCATTTAAATTACGGCGCCGCCCCGCTCGACCCCAGGTTCCATAAGCCCGCGCCGCGTTGGCACGAAACTTGATTGTTGCGACGCAACATGACCGTTTCGTGGCAGGAATGTCGGGTCTCCATACCCCTGACTCTCGCCATCGAAAAGCAGCCGGGAAGGACTGCTGTATCGATCGATCAAGTAGAAGCAGGGAGAATGGCGATGGGTTTGCAGAAATGGGGCGGTCGGCTGGCCGCGCTCGGCCTGGTGAGCATGGCCCTTTCGGGCCAGGCGCTGGCGGAAGACGCGGCGCCGAAGCTCGATTCGGGCGACACGGCGTGGATGCTGACGTCGACGGCGCTCGTGCTGATGATGACGGTGCCAGGCCTGGCGCTGTTCTACGGCGGCATGGTGCGCAAGATGAACGTGCTGGCGACCGTGATGCAGAGCTTCGCCATCACCTGCCTGGTGACGGTCTTGTGGATGATCG